>NZ_JASKYT010000078.1:0-25023 GCF_041028275.1 Streptomyces sp. PU-14G | reverse complement strand
ACCTGTGACGGGCCCGGCCCGGCAGGGACGCCCTTCCCTGCCCGGGGAGCGTCGGAACGTGAGCGGCGGTGGTGGAGGAGTCATGGTCGCCGATCACCCAACCCGACGGAAGCGATCACGTCAAGTCAGCGAGTGGTCAAGCGAGTTCGGAAGCCGCACACTCATCGGCCGGGGGTGAGCGACATTGCTCGACTTCGTTCGGTACGGCCGATTTCCTTCCCCCCGCAGGCGAGTTGGGGCGGGCGACGCCGGCACCGGGACCTGTGACGGGCCCGGCCCGGCAGGGACGCCCTTCCCTGCCGAGCCGGGCCCGTCACAGGTAGCGCTTCAGCTCCCGCCGGGCCAGCGACCGCTGGTGCACCTCGTCGGGCCCGTCGGCCAGCCGCAGGGTGCGCGCCGCCGCCCACAGCTCGGCGAGGGGGAAGTCCTGCGAGACGCCACCCGCGCCGTGCAGCTGCACCGCGTCGTCGATGATGCCCACCACGGCCCGCGGGGTGGCGATCTTGATGGCCTGGATCTCGGTGTGGGCACCGCGGTTGCCGACCGTGTCCATCAGCCAGGCCGTCTTGAGCACCAGCAGCCGCAACTGCTCGACCTGCACCCGCGCGTCGGCGATCCACGCGTGCACCACGCCCTGGCGGGCCAGCGGCTTGCCGAACGCGGAACGCTCCACGGCGCGCCGGCACATCAGCTCGATCGCCCGCTCGGCCATGCCGATCAGCCGCATGCAGTGGTGGATGCGCCCCGGGCCCAGGCGGGCCTGCGCGATGGCGAAGCCGCCGCCCTCCTCACCGATCAGGTTGGCGGCCGGCACCCGCACGTCGTGGAAGACGACCTCCGCGTGACCGCCGTGGTAGTGGTCCTCGTAGCCGTAGACCGACATGGCGCGGCGCACCTCAACGCCCGGGGTGTCGCGCGGGACCAGCACCATGGACTGCTGGCGGCGCACGTCCTCGCCGTCCGGATCGGTCTTGCCCATGACGATGAAGACCTTGCAGTCCGGGTTCATGGCACCGGAGATGTACCACTTGCGGCCGGAGATGACGTAGTGTCCCTCGCCGTCCCGCCGGATGCGGGTGGCGATGTTGGTGGCGTCCGAGGAGGCCACCTCGGGTTCGGTCATGGCGAACGCGGAGCGGATCTCGCCCGCCAGCAGCGGCTCCAGCCACCGCTCGCGCTGCTCCTCGGAGCCGAACTGGGCCAGCAGCTCCATGTTGCCGGTGTCGGGCGCGGCGCAGTTGAGCGCGGTCGGTGCGAGCTGCGGGCTGCGTCCGGTGATCTCGGCCAGCGGCGCGTACTGGAGGTTGGTGAGGCCCGCGCCGTACTTCTCGGCCGACTCGCTGTGCTCGTCCACGAAGAAGAGGTTCCACAGGCCCAGCTTCCGCGCCGTGGCCTTGAGTTCCTCGACGACCGGCGGGGTCCGCCAGGGCGAGTCCAGGGCAGCGCGCTGCTCGCCTGCCACCTGCTCGGCCGGGAGCACGTGCTCGTCCATGAAGGCGAGCAGCCGCTCGCGCAGCTCCTCGGTCCGCGCGTCGTATGCGAAGTCCATGCGCAGCTCAGCCCTTCCGCAGTGTGGTGAGTCCGTTGTCGATGAAGACGGGGACGAGCTCCCCGATCCGGTCGAAGCCGGCGCCGACGGTCTGGCCGAGCGTGAAGCGGTAGTGGATGCCCTCCAGGATCACGGCGAGCTTGAAGTAGGCGAACGCCGTGTACCAGTTGACGCGGGTCACGTCCCGGCCCGACAGCCGGGCGTAGCGCTCGATCAGCTCGGCGGCCGAGGGGTGCCCGGGCGCCGTACTGGTCGTGCTGACGGGCGAGTCACCGGCGTCCTGGCGCTCGCTGTACATGGCCAGCAGGCCCAGGTCGGTCAGCGGGTCACCGAGGGTGGACATCTCCCAGTCGAGCACCGCGGCCACCCGGTCGTCGGCGTCGACCAGCACGTTGTCGAGGCGGAAGTCGCCGTGCACGACCGTGGGGGCGGGCGAGGCGGGCAGCGCGGCGCCGAGCGCGCCGTGCAGCTCGTCGATCCCGGCCAGCTCCCGGCTGCGGGACGCCTCCAGCTGCTTGCCCCACCTGCGCAGCTGCCGCTCCAGAAACCCCTCGGGGCGCCCGAAGTCGCCGAGCCCGACCGCTTCCGGGTCCACGGAGTGCAGGGCCACCAGCGTCTCGGGCAGGGCGAGGACGACCTCGCGGGTGCGCTCGGGGCCGAGCGGGGCGAGCTGCCCGGCCGTGCGGTACGGGGTGCCCTCGACGTGTTCCATGACGTAGAAGGGGGCCCCGAGCACGTCCGGGTCCTCGCACAGGAGCACCGTCCCCGGCACGGGCACGGGGGTGTCGCGCAGCGCGCTGATGACGCGGTGTTCGCGGGCCATGTCGTGCGCCGTGGCCAGCACGTGGCCGAGCGGGGGGCGGCGTACAACCCAGCGGCCGACACCGTCGGTGACCCGGTACGTCAGGTTCGAGCGACCGCCCTGGATCACCTCGGCGCTCAGCGGGCCCCGTACGAGGCCGGGCCGCTCGCGCTCCAGGTGCGCGGCCAGCCGCGCCAGATCGAGGCCGGGCGGGTTCTGTTCGCTCATCGTGCGCGCTCCTTCGGCATCGGTCGCGTCCGATCATGCCGACTAGTCGGTATGGCGTCCAGAGGGGGCGGCACGGATCGCCGGACGGCCGTCCGGTACATCCCCGGTGTCCGGAAAATCGCCCGAGGTGCCCGGCCGCACCGCGGGCGGGGGCGGTGCGGCGGGCGGCGTGTCAGCCGAGCGCCACCACGGCCAGGACCAGCACACCGACCGTGAGGACGACGATCAGGGCGAGCCCTGAGGGGTTGCGGTGGTTGAGGACGTAGCCGTTCCTGGAACGCTCGTCGCGGACGAACAGCGGCTCGTTGTCACCCATGGGCATGGCACGAAGGCTAGGGCGCCACCCGCCTGCCTGTCATCGGACTTCGGGCGGAAAGCGGCGTAACGCACACCGTTCCGCAAACGAACGGGACGGATGAGACAGAAGCGGCGAAGGAGACCGACGGGGTGGACGAGGTCGGCGGGAAACAGAACGGGAACGGAGGGGAGCCGAGCGGAAGAGGGCTCGCGCCTCAGCACACCCCGGCACGCTCCAGCACCGCCCGGGCCTCGGTCCGGGTCTCGTCCGGCGTGCCCGCAACGGAGACCGCCGCGCCCCGCTCGCCCTCCCCCAGCGGCTCCAGCGCCTCGAACTGGGAGCGCAGCAGACTCGGCGGCATGAAGTGCCCCTTCCGCCGGGCCACCCGCTCGGCGATCAACTCGAAGGAGCCTTCCATGTGGAGGAAGAAGAGCCGCGAGGACGCCTGCCGCAGCCGGTCGCGGTAGCGGTGCTTGAGCGCGGAGCACACCAGCACGGCCCCGCTCTCGCCGTGCCGGGCGAGCCAGTCGGCCATCGCGTCCAGCCACGGCGCACGGTCGGTGTCGTCCAGCGGGATACCGGCGGACATCTTCTCGATGTTGTGCCGGGGGTGGAAGGCGTCGGCGTCGGCGAACGGCACGCCGAGCGCGTCCGCCAGCCACTCCCCCACGGTGCTCTTGCCGGATCCTGACACGCCCATCACCACGACGAGCGGCTCGTGCGGGCTCTCTCCACGGTTCACAGCAACAGTCCTCCCACCACGACCAGCGCCAGCACACAGACCAGTGTCCCCATGACCTGGACGGCGCCCAGGGGGGCCGGGCGGGCAGCGGAAAGCACGCCGATCCTGCGGTGCGCCGTCAGCAGCAGGCCCAGCCAGGCGAGTACCCCGCAGGCCGCCGCCGCCACGGCAGGACCCGACCGGTGCTCGACGGCCACCCGGGCCGCCAGCGCGACGGAGACGGCGAACGTGAGCGTCGTTCGGCGCCAGGCGAACCAGGTGCGCTCGGGCTGTGCCCCGGGGTCGCGAGGGGCGGGCTCGTCGCGCTCGCGGGCGGGCACCCCGCCGGGCTCGGGCGTCATCGGCCGCCCAGCCCGAGCACGACGACGGCGATCACCAGCACCGCGGCGGCAGCGGTGGCCGCCGCCAGCACCACGGGGAAGCGGGAGGCGGGCAGGTCCTCACCCCGGCGCATGGCGCGCTCGCAGCGCACCCAGTGGTTCACGGCGCGGAAGGCGCACAGCACCGCGCCCGCCAGCAGCACGATCGCCACCGTCGTGCGCGCTCCCCAGCGCAGCCCCGTCAGGAACTGGTCCACCGCGATCCCGCCCGCGACCAGGGCCAGCGAGGTGCGGATCCAGGCGAGGAAGGTGCGCTCGTTGGCGAGCGAGAAGCGGTAGTCGGGCGTGGTGCCCTCTTCCCTGAGCCGCTGGGGGGCGAACCACAGCCTGACGGACGCCGTAATCCGGTCGAGCATGGCTCAACCGTACGCGGTGACCTGCGGCGTCCTCGCACGGGGACGCCTGCCCCGGCTCACGGCGCCGAGAGCCGGCGGTGGCACTCCAGCCCGTCGGGCACGACCAGACCGTCCCGCTCCCAGCCCTCCAGTCGCCGCTCCAGCTCCTCCTCCGCGAGGAAGTCCCACCACTCGACCTCCTCCGCCTGCGGCCGGACGGGCAGCGTGCACACGACCTCGTAGACCGTGAGGAACCAGGAGTACTCGGGCGTCTCGAAGAGGAACTTCGTCCGCCGCTCGGGCATCGGCAGCCCGCTGACGCCCAGTTCCTCCTCCGCCTCGCGCAGCGCAGCCGTGTCGTAGTCCTCGCCCGCGCCGACGACGCCGCCCACCACCACGTCGTACATCCCGGGAAAGATCAGTTTGGTGGGGGTGCGGCGGTGCACGAAGAGGCGGCCGTGCGCGTCGCGCACCCGGATGGCGGTACTGCGGTGCCGCAGCCGTTCGGCGTAGACGTCACCCCGCAGCCGCTGCCCGACGACCCGGTCCCGTTCGTCCACGATGTCCAGCAGCTCGTCCGCCGCCCGCCCCTGCTCCGTCATGCGCCCATCCAAGCACCGCGCCGGTACCGCACAGGACAGGAGGGGTGTGCGCACCCCGGCCCGGGGGTTACTCTCCGGTCACCAGTGCGGGACACGCGTCGACGAAGAGGTGGGAGCATGGCGTACGACGCCGATGTGATCGTGGTCGGGGCCGGGCTCGCGGGGCTCGCCGCGACCGCCGAACTCGCCGAGGCGGGACGCCGCGTCATCCTGCTCGACCAGGAACCCGAACAGGCGCTCGGCGGCCAGGCGCACTGGTCCTTCGGCGGCCTCTTCTTCGTCGACTCCCCCGAGCAGCGCAGGATGCGCGTCAAGGACAGCCGCGAGCTCGCCTGGCAGGACTGGCTCGGCACCGCGGGGTTCGACCGGTCCGAGGACCACTGGCCGCGCCGCTGGGCCGAGGCCTACGTCGACTTCGCCTCGGGCGAGAAGCGGGCCTGGCTCCGGTCCCAGGGTCTGAAGATCTTCCCCGTCGTCGGGTGGGCCGAGCGCGGCGGCTACGACGCGGGCGGGCACGGCAACTCGGTCCCCCGCTTCCACATCACCTGGGGCACGGGTCCCGGACTCGTGGAGCCGTTCGAGCGGCGGGTGCGGGCCGGCGTCGCGCGCGGCCTGGTCGAGCTGCGCTTCCGCCACCGGGTGACGGGCCTGGAGCGCACCGGCGGGGCGGTCGACACCGTGACCGGCGAGGTGCTGGTGCCCAGCGCCGCGCCGCGCGGCACCGCCAGCAGCCGCGAGGTCGCCGACACCTTCGCGCTCCGTGCCCAGGCCGTGATCGTCACCTCGGGCGGCATCGGCGGCAACCACGACCTGGTACGCGCCAACTGGCCCGAGCGGCTGGGTACGCCGCCCGCCAAGATGCTCTCGGGTGTGCCCGCGCACGTGGACGGCCTCATGCTCGGTGTCACCGAACAGGCGGGCGGACGGATCATCAACCGCGACCGGATGTGGCACTACACCGAGGGCATCGAGAACTGGAACCCCATCTGGTCCCGGCACGGCATCCGCATCCTGCCGGGCCCCTCCTCGCTGTGGCTGGACGCCACGGGCGAGAGGCTGCCCGTCCCCCTCTTCCCCGGCTTCGACACCCTCGGCACGCTCAACCACATCATGCGCACCGGCCACGGCTACACCTGGTTCGTGCTCAGCCAGAAGATCATCGAAAAGGAGTTCACCCTCTCCGGGTCCGAGCAGAACCCCGATCTGACCGGGCGGTCCGTGCGCAACGTCCTCGGGCGGGCGCGGCACGGCGCGCCAGGGCCCGTACGCGCGTTCATGGAACACGGTGCCGACTTCGTCATCGAGAGCGACGTGGCCGCGCTGGCACGGCGCATGAACGAGCTGACGGGCCAGGGGCTGATCGACGCCGACGCGCTGCGCCGTACGATCGCCGCCCGCGACCGCGAGATCCGCAACCCCTTCGCCAAGGACGCGCAGGTCACCGCCGTCCACGGCGCCCGCCGCTACCTCGGCGACCGCCTCATCCGCGTCGCGTCCCCGCACCGGCTGCTCGACCCCGCGGCCGGGCCGCTGATCGCCGTCCGGCTGAACATCCTCACCCGCAAGACGCTCGGCGGGCTGGAGACCGACCTGTCCTCGCGCGTCCTGACCGAGAGCGGCGACCCCCTCCCCGGCGTCTACGCCGCGGGGGAGGCCGCGGGCTTCGGCGGCGGCGGCGTCCACGGCTACCGCTCCCTGGAGGGCACCTTCCTCGGCGGCTGCCTCTTCTCGGGACGGACGGCCGGGAGGGCCGCGGCGCGGGCCGTGGGCTGACGGCGCGGCGCGGGCCGCCGGCCCCCGGCGCGGCGCCCGTGCGGCCCACGGCGCGGGCGCCGACGCGGTTCAGGGCGCGGCGCCGGTGCGGCGCCGGTGCGGCTCAGCCCGGCCGGCCCGGCAGGACCACGACGCGTCCCGTGGTGACGCCGTCGAAGACGCGCTGGACCGCGTCGGCGGCACCGTCCAGGGCGACGCGCTCGCTCACCAGCGGCTTGATCAGGCCGTCGGCCGCGAGAGCGGTCAGCTCCTCGTGGCAGCCGGCGACCGAGGCGGGATCCCGCTGCGCGTACAGGCCCCAGTGGAGGCCGAGGATGGAGTAGTTCTTGACCAGCGCGTGGTTGAGCCCGGGCGTGGGCACGGCGCCGCTCGCGAAGCCGACGACCACGATGCGGCCCTCGAAGGCGACGCACTTGGCGGAGGCGGCGTAGGCGTCGCCGCCCACCGGGTCGTAGACCACGTCGGCGCCCGCGCCGCCGGTGGCCTCCTTGACCGCGCGCACGACGTCGTCGCGGCGCCGGTCGATGACGACGTCGCAGCCCAGCTCGCGGGCCACCTCGGCCTTCGCCTCGCCGCCGACGACGCCCACCACCCGCGCCCCGGCGGCCTTGCCGAGCTGCACGGCGGCGCTGCCGACGCCCCCGGCGGCGGCGTGCACGAGCAGGGTCTCGCCCTTGAGGAGGCGGGCACGGCGGTGGAGACCGAACCATCCTGTCTGGTAGCCGATGTGCAAGGCGGCGGCCTCGGCGTCGTCCAGCGCCTCGGGCGCAGGCCTGGCGCTCTCCTCGCTGATGACGGCCAGCTCACCGAGGGCGCCGCAGGGCAGCACGGGCTGCCCGAGCACGCGTTCGCCCGCGCGGGGGCCGCCGACGATCTCGCCGCACAGCTCGACGCCGGGCGTGAACGGCAGCGGGGGACGGACCTGGTACTCGCCGCGGCACAGCAGAGCGTCCGGATAGTTGATGTTGGCGGCCCGCACCCGTACCAGCAGCCGGCCCTCGCCGGGATCCGGGTCGGGTATCTCCTCCAGCCGCATCACGTCGCGGGGTTCGCCGTTGGTGTGGACGCGCCAGGCTCGCACGGACTTTCCTCTCGTTGACGGGGCGGGCCGCAGGGTGCCCGCCGCTCAGGGACGCAGGGCCCGCAGCAGCAGGTCGGCGAGGTGGTCGGCCACCTCCTGGGGCGTCAGCCGCCCGCCGGGCCGGTACCAGCTGCTGAGGTGGTGTACGGATCCGAAGTGGTAGTCCACGACGAGGTCGGCGGGGGTGGCGTCGCTGAACACCCCGCTGCGCCGGCCCTCTTCGATCAGCGCGCGGAACCTCTCGTGGTAGCGCCGCCGCTCGGCGCGCACCTGCTTCTGCTTCTCGGGCGAGAGCTGGTGCATGGAGCGGAAGAAGATCATGGCGTCGTCGAGGTTGTCGATCGTGGTGACGACGACGTCGGCGGCGGCCTGCCGCAACCGGTCCTCGACGGGGGCCTGACGCCCGGCGAGCAGGTCGAGCCGTTCCTGCTGGAGCCGCAGCAGGCGGCTGTAGATCTCGTGGAGGAGGTCGTCCTTGGAACCGAAGTAGTGGTAGAGGGCGCCCTTGGTGACGCCCGCCGCCTCCACGATCTCCTGCACGGAGGTGCGGTCGTAGCCCTGCTGGGCGAACAGGCGGGTGGCGGCCTCCATCAGGCGCTGCGGCACGGGCGCCGGGGTGCCGCCCGAGCCGTCCGCGCTCACCGACGCCGCCGCACCGTCCCGACCTGCCGAACCGGCCCTGGTCGCCATGGCCGTCACCTGCCTCTCCTTCGTCGTGCGCCGAGCGGGGCCGCCCTGTGCTGCCGCGGTCGCACGCTCACGCGTCCCCTGGACGGGAGCGCAGCTCCCGCCGCAGGATCTTCCCACTGGTGGTCTTGGGAAGCTCGGCCAGGATCTCCACCTCGCGGGGGTACTTGTAGGCGGCCAGCCGCTCCTTGCAGTAGGCGCTCAGCTCCCCGGGCGCGGCCTCGGTGCCGTCGCGGAGGCTGACGTACGCCTTGACGGTCTCGCCGCGGTAGGCGTGCGGGACGCCGACGACGGCGGCCTCGCGGACGGCGGGGTGCGCGTACAGGACGTCTTCGACCTCACGGGGCCAGACCTTGAACCCGGAGGCGTTGATCATGTCCTTCTTGCGGTCGACGACGTACAGCCAGCCGTCCTCGTCCATGAACCCGATGTCGCCGGTGCGGAGTTCGCCGTCGGGCATGCCCGCGGCGCTCTCCTCGGGCCGCCGCCAGTAGCCCGGGACGACCTGCGGGCCGCGCACGGCGATCTCGCCCTGCTGTCCGAGGGGAACCGGCGCGCCGCCCTCGTCCAGGATGCGCACGAGGGTGTCGGGGCCCGGCACACCCACCGCGAGGGTGCCGGAGGCGGGGTCGATCGGTGCCTCCTTGCCCGGCGGAACCGAGGCGCAGGGGGCCGTGCACTCGGTCAGCCCGTAGCCGTTGCCGATGTAGGGGCCGAACGCGGCGCGGAACTTCTCCACCAGGGCGGGCGGCAGGGGAGCCCCGCCGGAGGAGATGTGCCGGAAGGAGGCGAAGTGTTCGCGGGTCACGTCCGGGTGCGCGGCCAGCGCCATGAACGCGGTGGAGGGGCCGACGGTGAAGGCGGGCCGGTGTTCCAGGAAGGCGTCGAGGACGACGCCCGCGTCGAACCGGTAGGCGAGCACGAGCGTGCCCTTGTTGGCGAGGCAGCCCGACAGTTGGGCGACCATGCCGGTGATGTGGAACAGGGGCGCCAGCGCGAAGACGGTGGAGCCCTCGGGCAGGCCGGAGCCGACCCGCTGCCGCTCGGCGTTGAACGCGATGTTGGCGTGTGTGTTCATGGCGCCCTTGGGGGTGCCGCTGGTGCCGGAGGTGTAGCTGATGAGGGCGATGTCGGCGCCGGTCAGCTCCCGTGCAGCGGGCGCGGGCGCGCCGGAGCGCGCGGCTGCGAGCAGGTCGGTGGCGTCGTGCGCGGGCGCGCACCGCGCGAAGTCGAGCACGCGGGCGTCGTCGCGGGTCTGGAGGTCCCGTTCGCACGCGGTCAGGACGGTGTGCACGCCGGTGTCCGCGACGGTGGCGCGCAGGTGGCTGCCCCAGGCGCGGTCCGAGCACACCAGCGCGGAGACCTCCGCGTCGGCGAGCACGTGGGCGACCTCGCGCTCCTTGTACATCGGGTTGACGGGTACGACCGTGCCGCCCGCCTTCCAGGCGCCGAGCAGCGCGAGCACGTAGTGCGGGGTGTTCTGCAGCATCACGGCGACCCGGTCGCCGTGCCGCAGTCCGCGCCCGGCCAGGTGGGCGGCCACGGCGTCGGACAGCGCGTCGGTCTCGGCGTAGCTGAGCCGCCCGTCGAAGTAGGCGAGTGCGGTGCGTTCCGGTACCTCGCCGACCGCGGCGCGGAAGGCGTGCAGCAGCGTCTCGGGCGGGCTGACGGGGGCCCGCTGTGCGGCGCTGAGCTGGGCGAGCCAGGGCTTGTCCTCGTAGGTGAGGCCGGACGGTGTCATGCTCGCTCTCCCTCCGCGGCTTCCGGTTCGGCTTCCGGTTCCGCTTCCGCTTCCGGCTGGGCTTCCGGTGCGGCTGCTGTCGTCGCGCCGTCCCGTACGCGCGCCGCGCTGCGCTCGGTCTTCTGCTGTTCGCTGTGCTCGACCTTCTGCTGAAGGCGGTTCATTCGGCTCAGCCAGGTGTCCGTGTCACCGGCGCGCGCGGTGTAGTGGCCGCGCGTGGTGGGGTGCGGCAGGACGAGGAACCGGCCGTCGTCGAACGCCGTGAACAGCGCGTCGGCGACGGCCTCGGGGTCGATGGCGCCGGGACGGAGCACGATGTTCCCGGCCGTGCCGGTGGCCGTGAGCATGTCCGTGCGGACGCCCTCGGGGCAGATGGCGTGGACGTCCACCCCGCGGTGCCGGTAGGTGACCGAGAGCCACTCGGCGAACGCCAGTGCCGCGTGCTTGGTGACGCTGTAGGGGGCCGAGCCCACCATCGTCAGCAGTCCGGCCGCCGAGACGGTCGCAACGAACCGGCCCCGTCCGCGCTCCAGCCAGCCCGGCAGCAGTTCGCGGGCCGCCCGCACGTGTGCCATGACGTTGAGGTCCCAGGTGGCGTCCCACAGGGCGTCGGGCGACTCGGGACCGCCCTCGGTGCCCACTCCCGCGTTGGCGCAGAAGACGTCGACCGTTCCGCCGAGCGCTTCGCGTGCGCGCCCCGCGACGGTGGCGGCGTCGCCGGGGACCGCGATGCCGCCGATCTCCTCGGCGACGGCCGCGGCGGCGCCAGGGTCGAGGTCGTTCACGGCGACTCTGGCGCCCTCGGCGGCGAATCTGCGGGCGAGGGCCGCTCCGATACCGCCGCCCGCCCCGGTGACGACGACGGCACTGTCGCGCGAAGACTTCATCGGCTGCGCCTCTCAGTTGCGCGGGCTCGTTCTCCTCAGGCCCCGTCAGGGCCCGCGTGGCAGGTTGCGCCGGCCGCGTGCCCGCCCGGCAGACTAACCAGTCGGTATGTCGTTGCGGAAGGGGTGCTTCGCCAATCCGGGCGACGGTCCGACACAGGTTCGGGAACGGCAGCGGGCCAGGGCTCGTTCTCACGGATGTGCGCGGCGCGCGGCGGCGCGTGCGCGTGACGGGTGGAGAGCACGGAAGCGACTGCGTCCGGTGAGGCGGGAAACCGTCCCTTACAGGAATAGCGGCCCGTTTCCGGGGTAATCCGCCACGCCGAAGCAACTGCGCGCTGCCCGCGCGAAAAAAGCATCGCCGGAGACGGATCCGCGACGCGGGGTCGTACGTCACATCCTCGACGACACGGGTCCTCTCCGCCGGAGGTGGGATGATTGGCCGGTTTCAGAGCGCTCGCTCGACAAGTCCGCGACCCTGACAGAGACCCGTCGCAACGGCGGCAGGCCCTGCGCAAGTGCCTGGAGCGGTTCGCGCCGTACGGGCACCGCGCCACGTGGCAGCACCTGTGCGCCAACGCCGGGTTCCACCCCGACGACCGGGAGCCGGATCCGGCGCTGCTCGTCGCCGCGCTGGAGGAACTAGAAGAAGCCCGCGCGGTCTGGCTCAGTTACGAGTCCGAGGTCGCCGCCCGCCGCAAGCGGGAGAAGCGGGACGGGATCAGACAACCGACGGCGCTGGACGAGTGGCACCGCCTCACCTGGGGCGGCAGATCGCTGCTGCGGTGCGATCCGTCGCAGCCGCCGACGCCGCGCCTCGCCGACGTGCTGCGCCGTCTGATCTCCGTGATGGACGTGTGCGAGATCCCGCCGCAGCGCCGCGGTCTGCGCCTCGACCCCGGCGGTCCGCGTACGGAGATCCGTACGGAGGGCGCGAGCCGGCGCGAGCCCCGCAGGGCCCACCGCCAAAGCGCCGCCGCCCGGCTCGGCTTCAGTTCCCCGCTCCCCTCCCAGGGCTGAGGCCGCAGGTCCGAGGGCCGTGGGCGGGACGTCGGCGCGGTGCGCGGCGGCAGGACGGGGCTGGCGTACCGGCGGGGCAGGCTGGCATGCTGACCCACGAGTGCTGAGCAACCGCTTAGACGCACCCCGCTTGACGACGCAGCGCGCGTGGGAGGTTATTCGCATGGCGGAACCCCGGGTCTTCACCTCGGCCGACGAGTTGCGGGCAGCGGTCGGCGAGGAACTGGGCAGCAGCGACTGGCTCGAGGTCGACCAGAAGCGGATCGACCTGTTCGCCGACGCGACGGGCGACCACCAGTGGATTCACGTGGACCCGGAACGGGCCGCCGGCGGGCCGTTCGGCGGCACCATCGCGCACGGCTATCTGACCCTCTCCCTGCTGCCCGCCCTCGTGCCGCAGATCATGCGCGTCGAAGGCATGAAGATGGGCGTCAACTACGGCGTCAACAAGGTGCGTTTTCCCTCCCCTGTGCCCTCGGGGTCCCGCGTGCGGGCGCGCGCGACGCTGACGGACGTGAGCGAGGCGTCCGACGGCGGCGTCCAGGTGGCCGCGCAGGTGACGGTCGAGCGCGAGGGCGGCGGCAAACCGGTGTGCGTCGCGGAGAGCCTCAGCCGCTACTACTGGTGAGCGCCGGGCGTCCGGTACGGGTGACCGTCAGCCCCGGTGCCCCGCCATACGCAGCGCGAGGTCGGCGTAGAGCGCGCCGATCTCGTCCGGTGTCCGGCGGCCCCCGGGGCTGAACCAGCGCGCGACGTCGATGCACAGCGACATCACCGCCAGCGCCGTGCCGCGGATGTCCGCGATGTCGAACTCCCCTGTCGCCACGCCGTCTTCGAGTACCCCGCGCAGGATCTCCTCGCTGCGGCGGCGGAGCGCCACGATGTACGCGTAGTGCTCCTCGTCGAGCGCCGCGAGCTCGTACTGCACCACGCGCGCGGTGGTGTGGTGCTCGGCGTGCCAGCGCACGAAGGCCCGCACGGCGCGGGCGAGGCACGGGGCGCTGCCGCCCGCTCCCCCCGCGGCCCCGGTGTCCTCGACCGCTTCCGTCAGCACCGCCACGGAGCGCTCGTGGCCGACCCTGCTGATGTGGAAGAGCAGCTCTTCCTTGGTCTTGTAGTGGATGTAGAGCGCCGCTGGGCTCATGCCCGCGCGGCCGGCGATGTCGCGGGTCGTCGTGGCGTGGAACCCGCGTTCGGCGAAGGCCTGCACGGCGCCCAGCAGCAGCCTGCGGGCGGCGTCGGGAGTGACACCACCGAACGATTCATCGGTCTCGACCGTCGTCATCCGGCCAGCTTACCCCGCCAGTGAGCGACCGCTTAGCGCTCCCGCTGGCGAGGCTGCCGGACCCGGACGGCAGGGTGCGGTAAAGAGAGCCGCATGGCACATTTCCGCGCACATGTCCCCTCTCGTCCGAGACCGCGGCTGGTGGGCGCCGCGCTCACCGCCGCCGCGCTGTGCGGCCTGACCGCCTGCGAGGCCTCCGACTCGTCGCTGTACGCGGGTCCTGGCGAGGAGTCCTCGACGGCCTCGCCCACCTTCTCCCCCGAGAAGGGTCCCGGCACCTCTCCGTCCCCCTCGGCTCTCCCGCCCTCCGCGCGCCACGCGCTGACCGCCCTGAAGACGGCGCGCGAGGCCGTCCCCCACAGCACCCCGTACCACCTCGTACGCGACCACGAGGGCACCCCCGAGTGGGAGATCAAGCTGTCCACGGCGTCCGGCAGCGAGTGGGCGGTGGCGGTCGTGGACGACGGCAGCACGGTGACGGACAAGCACGAGGACACCCGCCCGGACGATGCCACCGGCAGGCTCTCGGACTTCGCCGTCTCCCTGCCCCAGGCGGTCAGGAAGACGGCCCACCGCCTGACCGGCCAGGAGCTGACCGAGGTCGCTACGGAGAAGAACACGGAGGGCACCGACCTGTGGGAGGTCAGCACGGCCACCGGCACGAGCGCCGAAGCGGAAGAGGTCCACACTCTGATCGACACCGAGACCGGAAAGGTCGTCCGCGAGAAGCGGGAGGGGTGAGCCGCCGCCTTCGACACCACCCGCCCGGGGCCGGCCCCCGCTCAGAACACCACCAGCGTGCGCCCGCCGCGCCCGGCCCGCATGGCGTCGAAGGCGGCGCCCACCTCTTCGAGACCGACCCGCTCGGTCACCAGCGCCCCGAGATCCAGCCGCCCCTCCCGCACATGCTCGGCCAGCACGGGGACATCACGCGCCGGGTCGGAGTCGCCGTAGACGCAGCCGCGCAGCTCGCGCGCGAAGTGGAAGATCTCCAGAGCCGAGAAGGAGACCCGCTCGTCCTTCCCTCCGATGCCCACGACGGTGGTGCGTCCGCCCCGGCGGGTGGAGTCCCAGGCCGCGCGGATCGTCTCGGCGCGGCCCACGCACTCCAGTGCGACGTCCACACCGTGACCGCCCTCGGTCAGCGCGCGCACCGCCTTGGCGCTCTTGTCCGTGGCGGGCACGAAGTCCGTCGCCCCGGCGGCCCGCGCCAGTCCCTCCTTCTCACGGGAAACGTCCACCGCCACGACCCGCTCGGCGCCCGCCAGCCGCGCCGCCTGGAGGGTGGCGAGCCCGACGCCGCCCACGCCGTACACCGCGACCGACTCCCCGGGGCGCACCCGCGCGCTGTGCAGGACCGCGCCGTACCCGGTGAGCATCGCGCAGCCCAGCAGCGCCGCGTCCTGGAGCGGCACGCCGTCGGGCAGCGGGAGGACGGCCCGGTGCGGGACGACGGTCTCCTCGGCGAAAGCGGCGACGGACAGCCCCGGGTAGAGCGCGTCGCCGCCCGCCGTACGCGCATAAGGCGCGGTGGTGGCCTCGTTGGCCCGCACGCACAGCCACGGCTCGCCCAGGCGCGCGCAGAAGTGGCACGCGCCGCAGTTGGGCGCCCAGTTGAGGACCACACGCTCGCCCGGCGCGAGCCCGGCCACGCCCTCGCCCACGGCGACGACGGTGCCCGCGCCCTCGTGGCCGAGCACGGCGGGTACGGGCTGGCGCAGTGTGCCGCCCGCGAGGGACAGGTCGGAGTGGCAGACCCCGGCGGCGGCGAGCCGCACCCGCACCTGCCCGGGCCCTGGGTCGGGCAGGTCTATCGAGGTGATCTCCAGCGGGGCCGAGACGGCGGGCAGGACGGCGGCGCGGACCATGGTGGCTCCCAAGGGGGTGAGTGGGGCGGGACCGAGTCAGAACTGGAGGGACTTGGTCTGCAGGTACTCCTCCAGACCGTGCCGGCCCAGCTCCCGCCCGACGCCCGACTGCTTGTAGCCGCCGAACGGGGCCAGCGGGTTGAACCGGCCGCCGTTGATGTCCACCTGGCCCGTCTCCATACGGCGGGCGAAGGCGACGGCCTCGTCCTCGTCGTCGGACCACACGGCGCCTGCCAGCCCGTAGACGGTGCCGTTGGCGATGCGCAGCGCCTCCTCGGTGTCCTCGTACCTGAGGACGGACAGGACAGGGCCGAAGATCTCCTCCTGCGCGAGGGCCATCTCCTCGGTGACGTCCGCGAAGACGGTGGGCCGCACGTAGTGGCCGCGCTCGGCCCCCTCGGGCCGCTCCGCGCCGCCCGCCACGATCCGGGCGCCCTCCTCCTGGCCGCGCCTGATGTAGCCGGTGACGCGCTCGTACTGCTTGGCGTTGACGACGGGGCCCACCCGGGTGGCCTCGTCCAGCGGGTCCCCTGTGACGTAGGCGGCGACCGCGTCGGCGGCCAGCCGGACGGCCTCGTCGTAGCGCTCGGCGTCCACCAGCATCCGGGTCCAGGCGCTGCACGTCTGCCCCGAGTTGGACATCACGTTGGCGACGCCGACCTTGACGGCCTTGGCCAGGTCGGCGCCCGGCAGGATGACGTTGGCGGACTTGCCCCCGAGTTCGAGGGCGACCCGCTTGACGCCGCGCGCCGCCGCCGCGCCCACCTGGCGGCCGACGGCGGTGGAGCCGGTGAAGGAGAGCAGATCGATGCCCTCGTGCTCGGCCAGGGCCTGGCCCGCTTCCGGGCCGAGCCCCGTGACGAGGTTGAAGACGCCCGCGGGGACGCCCGCCTCGTGCACCGCCTCGGCGAACAGCTGGGCGACCAGCGGGGTGTCCTCGGCCGGTTTGAGCACCATGGTGCAGCCGGCGGCGAGGGCAGGGGCCGCCTTGGCGACGATCTGGTGCAGCGGGTAGTTCCACGGGGTGATGGCGCCGACCACACCGACCGGCTCGCGCAGCACCCGCGAGTTGCCGACCCGCTCCTCGAGAGGGTACTCGGCGGCGAGCTGCGCGTAGCTGCCGCAGACCGCGATCGGGGCCGCGGCGTGCACCTTCCGCGAGAGCGTGAGCGGCGAGCCGAGTTCGGCCGTGACGGTCTCGGCGATCTCGTCCCGCCGGGCGATCAGGATCTGCTGGAGCGCTTCGAGCCGCGCGGCACGCTCGGCCGGCGGCGTGGCCGACCAGCCCGGGAGCGCGGCGCGGGCCGCGCGCACGGCCGCGTCGACGTCCTCGGGCCCGCCCGCCGGCACGGTGGCCAGCAGCGAACCGTCGGCGGGGTTGGTGACCTCGATCGCGCCGGAGCCGGCCGCGGGCCGCCACGAGCCGTCGATGTACATGCCGTCGTGTGCCTTCATAAGCCAAACCTACTGTCGGGTCACCTCGGTGTCAGCAGGCCGTCGGCGTGCGGTGGGTCACCGGCGCGCGGCCCGGCACGACGGGGAGAGCGCAGGGCGTTGACGGGGCCACGCGGCATTCCTATGGTCTCCTACAGGATTCCTTCATGCGGCGGGAGTTGGCGATGGGCCAGGGCACGACCAGCACCACGGCAAGTCGGTCACGGGAGCGGGCACGCGAGGAGGCCGCCGCCCTCACCTACCTGTCGGGATTCGGCAACGAGCACAGCAGCGAGGCGAGGGCGGGCGCGCTGCCCACAGGACGCAACTCCCCCCAGCGCGCCCCGCTCGGTCTGTACGCGGAGCAGCTGAGCGGCACCGCCTTCACCGAGCCGCGCGCCCACAACCGCCGCTCGTGGCTCTACCGCATCCGCCCCTCCGCCGCCCACCCGCGTTTCGTCCGCACGGACAACGGCGGGCTGCGCGGCACCCCGTTCGACGAGACGGTCCCCGACCCCAACAGGCTGCGCTGGGGCCCGCTGCCCGACCCCCAGCCCGGCACCGACTTTTTGGCCGGGCTGTGGACGCTGGGCGGCAACGGCGACGCGCGGCAGCGCAGCGGCATGGCCGTCCACCTGTACGCCGCCAACGCCTCGATGACCGACCGGGTCTTCAGCGACGCCGACGGGGAGCTGCTGCTCGTCCCCGAGCGCGGCGGGCTGCTGCTGCGCACCGAGTTCGGCCTGCTGCACGCCGCCCCCGGGCACGTGGCGCTGATCCCGCGCGGCGTGCGCTTCCGCGTGGAGCTGCTGGAGGAGACCGCGCGCGGCTACGTGTGCGAGAACCACGGCCGCCCCTTCGTCCTGCCCGACCTGGGCCCGATCGGCGCCAACGGTCTCGCCAACCCCCGCGACTTCCAGGCGCCCACCGCCGCCTACGAGGAGCGGGAAGGCCCCGTCGAGGTCGTCACCAAGTTCTGCGGCAACCTGTGGCGCGCCGTCTACGACCACTCGCCGCTGGACGTGGTCGCCTGGCACGGCAACCACGTGCCGTACGTCTACGACCTGCACCGGTTCAACGTCCTGGGCAGCATCAGCTACGACCACCCCGACCCCTCCCTCTTCACGGTGCTCACCTCGCCGTCGGAGACCCCGGGGCTCGCGGGCGTGGACTTCGTCGTCTTCGCGCCCCGCTGGCTGGTGGGCGAGGACACATTCAGGCCGCCGTACTTCCACCGGAACGTGATGAGCGAGTACATGGGCCTGATCGAGGGCGCCTACGACGCGAAGGCCGAGGGTTTCGTGCCCGGCGGCGGGTCGCTGCACACCATGATGTCCGCGCACGGCCCCGACCGGGAGACCTTCGAGCGGGCCTCGGCGGCCGAGCTGGCGCCGCAGAAGATCGACGACGGGCTCGCCTTCATGTTCGAGACCCGCTGGCCCCTCTCCCTCACCCGCCAGGCAGCCGAGGCCGAACACCTCCAGACCGGTTACGACGCGGTGTGGCAGGGTCTGGAACGCCACTTCCCGGCCCCCTGACGGCTCTTGGCCAGCGCCCCTGCTGTGGCCGGGCCCGGCAGGGGGACAGCCGCCCACACCCGTTCGAGGCACACCCATGACGCCACTGTTCACCCCCGACCCCGTCGAGCTGAACCGGAAACTGCCCCTCTGGTACCAGGTCACGCAGTCGCTCCGCGCCTCCATACTGGGCCGCCCGCCCCAGGCGCCCGACCGGCTGCCGCCCGAGGACCAGCTGGCGGGCCACTACGGCGTCAGCGTGCTGACCATGCGCCAGGCCCTCAAGGAGCTGGAGACGGAGGGCCTGATCAGCAGGCACCGCAGGCGCGGCACCTTCATCGAACCCGACGCACGCCGCGCCCGTCCGGTGCGGCTGCTCGGCTCCGTCGACACCATCGTGGCCCAGCAGTCCGGTGAGCCCACCACCCTGCTCGGGCACGGGCCCGAACCCGTGCCGGTCGAGCTGGCCGAGCACTTCCCCGGACAGCGCGAGGCGATCGCCTACCGCAGGCTGCGCCGGGACAGGGAGAGCGACGAGCCCACCAACTGGGCCGTGAACCTCATCCGTGCCGACGTGGCCGAGCGTATCGACGTCGAGGACCTGCGCCGCGGCTGGCCGATGACCAAGGTGCTGCGGGACGGCGTCGGAGTCCGCATCAGCCAGATCACCGACACCGTCGAGGCCCGGCTGGCGGACCCGGAGACGGCACGGCTGCTCCGCGTACCGCTGCTGAGCCCGATTCTGCACTACACGGGGGTGACCTACGACGGGGAGGGGCGCGTGGTGGACGTCGTGCGGATCCACTACAGGGGAGACCGCTTCGCCTTCTCCGTCACGCTGGAGAACGTGGCGGACTGAGCCGGGACTTCAGCCGGGTCGGACCGGAAGCCGGGTCGGAGACCGGAAGCCAGGCAGGACCGGAGGCCGGGTCGCACGGGACAGGTCGCGCGGAACGGATCGCACGGAACGGGTCGCGCGGGGCGCCGAGGGGCCGGACGCGGGCCGGGTGGCGGTCGGCCCTCACGGGAGCAGCCGCCGGCGCTGTCCTCGACAAACAGCCCGGCGGCCGTCGTCAGCCGCGCCCGCCGAAGAGCGAGCGGCGCAGCTTGCGCAGCGGCGCGAAGAGCGAGACCCGCGCACTGCGGTTCCTCGCCCGGCTCCGCACGGCGTCGCGCTGCGTGATCTCCCGCATCAGCGTCGTCGCGTCCTCCGCCTCGACCTGTGGGACGGCGGGTCCAGCGAGCACGGAGAGGTGCCGGTCGAGACGCGAACTCGTCGCGCCAGTGCCGCATGTGATCGCGGGCACTCGCGCCCTGCTGCCGACTGTTATCTGTTCCATGTCACTCCCCACCCGTACGAGGGCACCCGGCCCGGGCAGAGTAACCCTATCTCCCGACTACGACATGCGTGCATCCCGGTCACAGCATTCACCTGCCCCACAAGGCGGTTGACGAACACGGTACGCCGTTTCCCGCTCGCGCGGACACCCCGCGAAACGGAGCAAACCCGGACACAGCACCGGAGTTCGGAAAGCGCCGGGCGCGTCCAGGGGGCTCACGGCGCGTTCCTGGCGCGCGGGTGGCGCGCCGCGAAACCCATATGCGGGGCGGGCCGCCATGCCGGATCATGGCCGTCATGAGTACCGACCGGAAGCAGACCGCGGCCCCGCCACCGACCGCCCCCGAAGCGGCGCTGGTCTCCCGGCTCCAGATCGACGACAGCGACTCGACCGGCGACATCATCGACGCCCTCTTCCTCGGCCGCTTCACCCTCGGGGAACAGCCGTTCTCGCGCAGCCACACCGTCGACCGCGTCAAGAAGGGGAGCACCCTGCTGCCGCCGGGCGCCCACGTGCTGCGTGAGGCCAAGGACGACAACTCCGGCTCGGTGCTCGCCGAGGGGGACGGCTGGACGGTCCGCGTCTCGCGCTGGCAGCGCGGCGCGGAGGTCACCGTCACCGCCGTCACCGACGAACTCGCCGAAGCGCGGCTGAAGCAGGCCGTCGAGGGCGCGGAGGACGAGCCCGAGCCCCAGGAGGACCAGGTCTCCATGGGCTTTTGGTACCACTCCCCCATGCGCGGCCCGCGCCGCACCTCGCGCACCATCAGCGCGGGGTCGTGGTCCGACGTACGGCAGAACTACACCGCGCGGGTCGCCACCGCCATGGACGACCTGATGAAGGTCACCCCCGAGGACATCTCGGGCCGCCTCCTGCTGCTGCACGGGCCGCCCGGCACCGGGAAGACCTCGGCGCTGCGGACGCTGGCACGCTCCTGGAGCGACTGGTGCCAGGTCGACTGCGTCCTCGACCCCGAGCACCTCTTCAACAACATCGGCTACCTGATGGACATCGCCATCGGCGCCGACGACTCCGACCCCGAGACCGGGCGCTGGCGGCTGCTCCTCCTGGAGGACTGCGACGAGTTGATCCGCGGAGAGGCCAAGTACGCCGCAGGGCAGGCACTCTCCCGGCTGCTCAACCTCACCGACGGGCTGCTCGGCCAGGGGCGCAACGTCCTGGTCGGCGTCACCACCAACGAGGACCTGGAGCGGCTGCACCCCGCCGTGGTCCGGCCGGGACGGTGCCTCGCCCGGATCGAGGTCGACTCCCTCAGCAGGGAGGAGGCCGTCGCCTGGCTCGGCACCGACGAGGGCATCGGCCGCGACGGCGCCACCCTCGCCGAGCTCTACGCCCTGAAAAAGGGCAAGCCCACCGCCCATGTCCCCGGCCAGGAGCGGGCGGGGGCGGGCCTGTATCTGTGACGGGGCGGAGCCCCACGCAGGAGCGGGAAGTGGGGCCCCCGGAGGAGGTCCGGTGGAAGGGTCCGGGGCCGACCAGGACAACCTTCCCCCCCTCCCGGCTGTCTGTCACCACACAACAGCTCGCGTCCGGGGGAGGACCTACCCATGCGCACCCGCACCCGCACACTCACCCGCGCGGCCACCGCCGCCGCCACCCTCGCCCTGCTGGCCACCACCACGGCGACCGCGACCGCCACAGCGGCAGACGCCCCGGGCTTCCTGGAGGCGGACGACCTGCCCCCGCACGCCTCGTCCCCGTGGTACGCGGGTGAGGTCACCGAGGGCCTTCCCGACCCGGAGCCCTTCTGCATGGAGGGGGCCGTCCCGGACAAGGGCGCGACCTACCACCGCTCCTTCGGCACCGACTACGACACCCACGCCGCCCAGATCGCCGTCACCACCGGCTCCTCGAAGGCGGCAACCGCGCTCGCCGGCAAGCTGGAGGCGCGCGCGGCGCACTGCGCCGCCGACTGGCTGCGGGAGAACCCGGGCGCTTCGGCGTCCTGGGACGACTACGGCACGGTCGACGCGGGCGAGGGCGCCCACGTCTACGGCGTGCACACCGCGCCGCCGGAGTCGGAGCACGGCGTCAACCTGTTCGCGATCGTCCACAAGGGGAAGAAGGTCACCGTCGTCCGCTGGGCCGAGATGGGCACCCTGGAGCACGCACCGGTGGCCGCCTTCCGCATGACGACCACCAAGGCGGCGGCCCGCCTGTGACCGCCGGGGCGGACGTGCGCGTCCGCCTGGTGCCTCCCGCGCTTCGCCAGGGGTGCCATGGCGGTGCCCCCTCAGGGGGTGCCGTAGGCGGCCCGTGCCGCGTCAGGGGGTGCCGTGGGCGGCCCGTGCCCCGTCAGGCAGTGCCGTAGGCGGCGCGCAGGGCCTCGTGTGCGGCGGCCAGCGCGCTGTCCTGGGTGCTGCCGAGGCGGCGGGCGCGCGCCGCGAAGGCCTGGGCGGCGTCGGCCAGTTCCCGTTCGGCGGCGCCGCCGGCGGCGGCCACGAAGGTGCCGTTGCGACCGCGTGTCTCGATGACACCGTCGGCCTCCAGCGCCCGGTACGCCTTGGCGACCGTGTTCGCCGCCAGGCCCAGTTCCTCGGCGAGCCCCCGCACGGTGGGCAGCTTGTAGCCGGTGGGCAGGTCACCGCCGCGGACCCGTTCGGCGATGCGTGCGCGCACCTGTTCGTAGGGCGCCTCGGGCGCCTCGGTGTCGACGGCCAGGTTCAGGGCGTTCGACGGTGTGTGCGGCACGAGACCTCCGGGGGCGAGCGGTCGTTCCCCGCGATTCTCCCTCACCGGGGAAAACGGGAGGCGCAACGCCCGCCCTCCGCCGTACCCTCCGCGCCATGACGCTGACAGTCCGCGCGCTGCGCGCGGGGGTGCCCGCGGACGCCGAGGCCTTCGCCCTGGCGCGCCGGGCGACCATCCCCTACCTCGTCTGCACGGCCGAGGCGCTGGCCTGGGAAGCGGCGCACGCACCGGCGAGCCAGCGGCTGCGCCGGCTGCTCGCCACCCGCCCTGACGGCACGGTCGCCGGCTGCGCCGACGTCGGTCTCCTGGCGGGAAGCGCGGTACCGGGGCAGGGGTTCCTGCACACGGCCGTGCCGCCCGAGGAAGCGGGGCGTGGTGCGGGAGCAGCGCTGGTGGCGGCGGGCGAGGCGTATCTGGCGGGGCTGGGGGTCCGGCGGGTGCACAGCTGGGTGGCCGACGAGGACGGTGCGCGGCGCTTCGCCGAACGGCTGGGCTACCGGCGCTCCCGGCAGGCCCGGTTCCTCGGGCTCGACCTGCGCCGCGCGCCGCTGCCCGAGCTGCCCGCGACACTGCCGGCGGGGGTCGCTCTCGCCTCGGTGGCCGACTTCGCCGACGATCTGCGGCCGCTGTACGAGGCGGACGTGGAGTGTGCGGCGGACGAGCCGGGGGACGTCGACCTCGCCGCGACACCGTACGAGGTGTGGCTCCGCCTCAACTGGGGGCGCCCTGACTGGCACGCCGGGCTGAGCGGCGTGGTGCTGGTGGACGGGTGCGTCGCGGCGTACAGCGTCGCGCAGACGGACGGCGTGGACCGCTACTGGTCGGGGATGACGGGCACCCGCCGCGCCTTTCGCGGGCGGGGGCTGGCCTCGCTGGCGAAGCTGGCGGCGCTGCGGCGGGCCCGCGCGGCCGGTTACGCCCACGCCTACACGGGCAACGACGCGACGAACGCCCCGATGCTGGCCGTCAACCGGCGTCTCGGCTACCGCGTGGTGGCCTCGGAGTGGCGGTACCTCAAGGCGCTGTGAGGCGCCGTCCCGCCCGGCAGGGGCGTCACAGGGCCGAGCGGTCCCCGGTGTCGACCTGGCGGCTCGCGTGCGCGGCCTCCTGTGCGGCGTCCCGCACCTGGTCGGCGGTCAGGGCGTAGCCGGTGCTCGCGTCGGTGGTGGAGCGGGCGAAGACCACACCGTAGACCCGCCCGCCGGTCGTCAGCAGGGGTCCGCCGGAGTTGCCCGGCCGCACCTGGGAGCGCAGTGCGTAGATGTCACGGGTGGTCAGCGCGTCCCCGTAGATGTCCTGGCCCCGCGCGGGGGTACGGGCGGCCACGGCCGCGGCGCGCAGATCCAGGCCGCCGTTCTCCGGGTAGCCGGCGACCACGGCCTGGTCACCGCGGGTGGCGTCACCGGCGAAGCGCAGGGCGGGCGCGGTGAGGCCTGGCACGTCGAGGACGGCGATGTCCTTGTCCGGGTCGAAGAGGACGACCTTCGCCGCGTACGGGCGGGAGGTGCCGCCGACGCGGACGGTGGGCGCGTCGACCCCGGCGACGACGTGCGCGTTGGTCATCACGTGTTCGCGCGCGTAGACGAAGCCGCTGCCCTCCTGGCCCTGCCGGCCGCCGCCCACGTCGGCGACGCCCTCGACCTTGACGGTGCTGCGCTGGGCCGCGGCCGTCGCCGCCTTGGTGACCGAGTCGCCGGACGGCTGGGGCACCGAGGCGCCCGGTTCCTGCTCGAAGGGGTTGAAGACCGGCGGGAAGCCGGCCGTGGTGAGCGCTCCGGTCGCGCGGTTGAACCAGGTGGCCGCGGTGGAGGGCATCCGCTCGTGCACGCCCTCCAGCACAGCGGAGCCGCGTATGGCCTGGTTGAGCGCGGGCGAGGGTGAGGCGGCGAGCGCGCTGCCCGCCATCCAGCCGACGACGAGCACGGCGACCACGTTGACGACGGCACCGCCGGCGCCGTCCACCCAGCGCGCCGGAGTGCGGCTGAGCGCCTGGCGCAGCCGCCAGCCGAGCGGGGCGGCGAGGGCCTGCCCGGCCAGGGCGGGGGCCAGCACGGTCAGCAGGGCGAGCACCGTGGCGGTGGTCGTCCCCCGGTCGACGAGGTCGAGCGCGTACGGCAGGAGCCAGACGCCGACGACGGCGCCGCCGACGAAACCGGCCAGGGAGGCGACCCCGGCGACCAGCCCTCTGCGGAACCCCGACCCGGCGTAGGCGAGCGCGGCGACGATCAGGAGCAGGTCCAGCAGGTTCACGGCTCTGCCCCCTTCCTCCTTCTCGTTCCCCGGCACCGGAGCGCTGCGGACGCCCTCCGGACGCGGCGTTCTTTCAAGCTCGCGGCGTTTTCCGAGCTCGCGCCGTTCTCCAAGCTCGTTCTCCAAGCTCGTTCTCCCAAAAAAAACGCACAACTCCGACGTCCGGTTCCGTGTGTGACAGATCGCACGCGGACCGTTGTGCAGGTCCAGACCAATGGCTACGGTCATGGACAGCTCGAACGTCTGCGCATCTCTCACCACGGGGTCCGAACCGACGTAGGGAGTCGACCTCATGCCCACCCCCCACGGCACACTCAACGAGCCCTCACCCCCCCCCCCCCCCCCCCCCCCCCCCCCCCCCCCCCCCCCCCCCCCCCCCCCCCCCCCCCCCCCCCCCCCCCCCCCCCCCCCCCCCCCCCCCCCCCCCCCCCCCCCCCCCCCCCCCCCCGTTGTGCAGGTCCAGACCAATGGCTACGGTCATGGACAGCTCGAACG
>NZ_JASKYT010000779.1:0-427 GCF_041028275.1 Streptomyces sp. PU-14G | reverse complement strand
GGGCATGCGCGTGCTCTTTCTCTTCCGGTGGGGCGGGTCCGATACGGCGTCGAGTACGGCTTCGCCTTCGTGCGGGGACGGGGGCGCGCCGCCGGATGTCACCAGGTGACGGGCGACTCGTGGACGCCGTAGCTGACCGCGTCGTACGTGAAGGGCACTGGTGCCACCTCAGTGGCCAGTCGCGGAGTGGGGATCCTGTGGAGCAGGGCGGGGTAGACGGCCTGGAGTCCCCTCCGCGCCAGTGCAGCCACGGGAGAGCGGGATGGCGGCGGCCTTCCCGGGCCGGAGCCGCGCGTGGCCGTGGACGGCGAGTCGACCGCCGGGGCGCGGAGAGGGGTCAGGCGTCGTTGCCGGCGTGGAGGGCGGCGGCAGGACACGTCTCGGCCGCCTTGCGGACGGCCTCGTGCAGGTCGGGGTGGGGCTCGGG
>NZ_JASKYT010000778.1:0-456 GCF_041028275.1 Streptomyces sp. PU-14G | reverse complement strand
GCCCTGCGCGTGACGGGCCGGTGACGGCGGCGGGCCCTGGCGGGGTTCCTCCCGGGCGGAGCCCGGGGCTGGAGCTGCCGGGACAGGGGTACCCGGGGCAGAGTTKCGCGGGGGGACGGTGAAAGGACGGGACGGGGGAGCGATGCGGCGACCGCGCCCCACACGCACCGCCGCCCTCCTGTGCAGCGTCACCGACCAGGGCGTGGCGGCGCTCACCAACATCGCCGTGCTCGTCGTCGCCGCCCGCCAGTCGACGGTGCACGCCTTCGCCACGTTCTCCCTCGTCTACACCGTCTTCACCGTCGTCCTCGGCCTCACCGTCGCGTACGTGGGCCAGGCCCTCGTCCTGGAGAAGGGCGAACCGGCGTCCGTCGCCAGGGCGTGCCGTTCGGCGGTGGCGTTCACCGCGCCGGCCTCGGCCGCGGTCGGCCTGCCCACAGCGGTGGCGCTGGGGGC
>NZ_JASKYT010000777.1:0-517 GCF_041028275.1 Streptomyces sp. PU-14G | reverse complement strand
GCGCCAGATCCACCCCACTGCTCGCCCGCGGCTCCCTCCCCTCCGCGGCCTCCTCCACAGCAGAAGACCCCTCGGCGGAAGACCCGCCGGACGGCTCGGCCCCGCCGCCCCGCGTCGCACCACCGCTCACAGCGCGTTCACCTCCCCGTCCGCCACCGCGAACCGCGCGCCCCGCAAAACCTCCGGAACGTCCTCGGGAACAGCGGCCGTCACCAGCACCTGCTCGGCCGGGGCCACCAACTCGGCCAGCCGCGCACGGCGCCGCGCGTCCAACTCGGCGAAGACGTCGTCCAAGACCAGCACCGGCTCGTGCCCCTCGCTCTTGAGCAGCTCATAGGCGGCCAGCCGCAGCGCCAACGCGTACGACCACGACTCGCCATGGCTCGCGTACCCCTTCGCCGGCAGCTCACCCAGCCGCAGCAGCACCTCGTCGCGGTGCGGGCCCACCAGCGTCACCCCGCGCTCGATCTCCTGCTTGCGCGCCTCACCCAGCGCCCCCAGCAGCCCCGTGTACAAC
>NZ_JASKYT010000776.1:0-605 GCF_041028275.1 Streptomyces sp. PU-14G | reverse complement strand
GGCCCCACCCGCTCCGGCTCCGGCCCCGGCCCCCGCGCCCGCGCCGGAACCTGCGCCCGCTCCGGAACCCGCGCCTGAGCCTGTGCCCGCGCCCGCACCTGCGCCCGCGCCTGAGCCCGCTCCGGAGCCCGCGCCTGCGCCGGAACCTGCGCCTGCTCCAGAACCCGCGCCTGAGCCTGCGCCCGCACCCGCACCTGCGCCTGCACCTGCGCCCGCGCCTGAGCCGACACCTGAGCCCGCTCCGGAGCCCGCGCCCGCGCCGGAACCTGCGCCTGCTCCAGAACCGGCGCCTGTGCCTGCGCCCGCACCTGAGCCGGCGCCTGAGCCGGAACCCGCACCTGAGCCGGCACCCGAGCCGGAACCCGCACCCGAGCCAGCACCCGCACCCGAGCCGGAACCCGCACCTGASCCGGCGCCCGAGCCGGAACCCGCGCCTGAGCCGGAACCCGCACCTGAGCCGGAACCCGCACCCGARCCGGAACCTGCCCCCGAACCCGCACCCGAACCCCCCCCCCCCCCCCCCCCCCCCCCCCCCCCCCCCCCCCCCCCCCCCCCCCCCCCCCCCCCCCCCCCCCCCCCCCCCTGAGCCGGCTCCTGAGCCGGAA
>NZ_JASKYT010000775.1:0-408 GCF_041028275.1 Streptomyces sp. PU-14G | reverse complement strand
GTGGGGGCGGAGGCGGCACAGGGAGGCGAAGCGCGCCATGATCTGGCGGAGGTGGTCGGGGGCCACTCGGTGGCCGACCGGGGCGTGTTCGGTGAGGGTGGCGCCTTCGATGAAGCCGTGGAGCACCATGCCGTGCGGGGTGTCGAGGCGGAGCACCGGGGGAATGCGCGGGACGCCGAGGGAGGCGAGTTCGAGCAGGAGTTCGTCCTCGGAGGTGAAGAAGCGGCGGTCCAGCCAGAGGGCGCCGCCGCGCGGCTCGCCGAGCTTGACGCGCCCCAGCCCGCGGAGCGCGCTTCCTGGCCGTACCACGTACCACTCGCGGTGGTAACCCGCCAGAGGGCCGTCCACCGAGCCGAGCGCCGCCGCCTGCCGGAGGGCGTGGGATGTCATGGGTGTGGTCCTAGGGGC
>NZ_JASKYT010000774.1:0-374 GCF_041028275.1 Streptomyces sp. PU-14G | reverse complement strand
CGGTTGACAACTCCCCGGGGTCTATCGCGGCCTCCCACGTCCTTCATCGGTTCCTGGTGCCAAGGCATCCACCGTGCGCCCTTAAAAACTTGGCCACAGATGCTCGCGTCCACTGTGCAGTTCTCAAACAACAACCAGCCACCCACCACCCCACGGACACCCGCGAGTTCACTGGGACCGGCACCGAAGGACAGGCCAACAGCCCGCACCCTCAGACACCCAACAGCGCGCCCGACACCCCCACCCGACAATCACGTTCCACACTCCGAAGAGCAGTACTAGCCATCACCGTGCAAGAGTGCCGAATAGTCAACGTTCCACCCATGAGCAACCCACCGTCAGACATTCGCTGACGTAGTAGGCCTTGGCTACCG
>NZ_JASKYT010000773.1:0-645 GCF_041028275.1 Streptomyces sp. PU-14G | reverse complement strand
CCGCGCCTCCCGTCCAGCGCCCCACCGCCATCACGCCCCCGCAGGGCGCCCACGGGCCAGGGCCCCCGTACGGGGGTGTCGCGTACGGGTCGACCCCGTGCAGTGGTTCCGGGCGCGCCGGGGGAAGCTCCGGTTCCATCCGTGCCGCCGGCGTGATGGCGGTGGGGCGCTGGACGGGAGGCGCGGGCGCCCACGGGCCAGGGCCCCCGTACGGGGGTGTCGCGTACGGGTCGACCCCGTGCAGTGGTTCCGGGCGCGCCGGGGGAAGCTCCGGTTCCATCCGTGCCGCCGGAACCTCGGGGCCCGGCGGGGCGATCGCCGCACCCTCCCCCGCCGCGGACCCCGCGGACCCCGCGGACGGCACGGACCCCGCAGACGGCGCGGACGGCGAGGGCGGCACGGACGGCACGGACGACTGCTCCTCCGTGGCCCCGGTGCGTTCGTGGGACGGCTCGCCGGCAGGCGTCACGTCGGCGGAGGGCGGCGCCGCGGGGCTCGGCGTCCCGGCCTCGGTTGCCGTCCGCCCGTGGTGGGCCCGGCGCGGGCGACTCCACCACGTCGGCGGCTGCCTGGTGGCCTTCGGCTCATCCATGCTCTCTCCAGCTGGTCGCCCGCACTGCGCCCCGCCCCTCCCCGCTCATCCTC
>NZ_JASKYT010000772.1:0-1133 GCF_041028275.1 Streptomyces sp. PU-14G | reverse complement strand
ACGTCTGCCTGCGCGAACTCCAAGACACCAAGGACGAGGAGGTCTGCCGGATCACCTTCCGCGCCCGTCCCACCGCCCGCGCAGTACGGCACGAACTCTTCGCCGCGCTCGGCCTGCCAGGAGMCCCCCCGCGCCACCCATCCGAATTCGACCGACTCCTCTTGGACTCTCTCGCCTCGCAGCCGCGCACACTCGTCGTCGACGAAGCGCAATGGCTCAATCAGGAAACCTTCGAGTACTTCCGGTTCGCCTGGGACAACCCCTACACGCAGATCGCCATTATTTTCGCCGGAGGCGAGGGCGCGCACAGCGTGCTGCGGAAAGAACCAATGCTCTCCTCCCGCATCTTCACCTGGCAGCACCTCACAAAGCTCACCCTGGCGGAAGTCCAGCAGGTCACCGCAGTACCACGCCATCTGGAGCAAGACCGACCCTGAGGACATCGCCTACGCCGACCGCCACGCAGCGCACGGCAACTTCCGTAACTGGGCCCGGCTCACAGCCCACACCCTCACAGCCCTCCAACGGACCGGGCGGGACAGACCTGACCAGGAGGTACTTCGCTGGGCTTTCAGCCGACTCGGCTGAACCTGGTGATGGGCGTCGTCGTTCTGGCGTTGGATGCGTCATGAGGTGGCCTCGGACGTCGGGTGGTTGACCTGTGGTTTGTGTGTCCGGGTCTGTCGTTGGGTGTGACAGATGGTGTCGTTGCCAGGCCGATCTCGGGATCAGGGCGCTCCATCGGCCAGCCCCTCTGCAGCCCCAGTCCCACCTGGAATGGGACTGGGAAGGTGACGCCCCCCCGAAATCAACAGTGCCCGACCGTCTATTTCTGAGCAAGAGAAACCCGCCACCCGATGTTCACCGGACCCGAAAACCGATTTACCGGGCAGCGCGGGCGGTGCCCCACGATCCCAATTCACACCCCATCGTGCATACCTGAGTTGGGATCAGAGGATACTCTGGGATGATGCGGGGGAGTTTTTCCGTTATCCAAAACTCACCCACTTATGCATACCGAGAGCGACCGAGCAGACTCACCCCATCCTGTAGGGGGCGCACTTCCACCGCACCCCGAGACGAGCAGCACTCCGGTGGTGGAGCGGGGGCGCAGGCATGCAGACCCGGTTGGC
>NZ_JASKYT010000771.1:0-863 GCF_041028275.1 Streptomyces sp. PU-14G | reverse complement strand
CGGATAGAGAGCACCCCTCGGGGGTGGGCGGCCCCACAAAAAGAGAAGGGGACATGGGGGGCCCGCCCCAGGAGGGGTGGAGGTCACACTCCGCGCAGCAAAGAGCGAAACCCCTCTTCCAGATCGAGAAAGGCCCCCTCACGCCCACCTCCTGGGGCGGCCCCACAAAAAGAGAAGGGGACATGGGGGGCCCGCCCCAGGAGGGGTGGAGGTCACACTCCGCGCAGCAAAGAGCGAAACCCCTCTTCCAGATCGAGAAAGGCCCCCTCACGCCCAGCGGGCACAACCTCATACGCCCGCTGCAAAAACGCAGAAAGATCCGCACTGGAGAACTCCAGAACTGCCACCCCTTCCCCCGCATGCAACTCGATCACGGTCCGCTCCTGCCCGAAGGGGCACACATGGACGTCCCCCTCCCCGGCGGGCCCACACGCCCCCTGGGCGAGAAGATCGCGGGAGAAGACCCAGGTGACTTCCTCACCGTCCAGGGATATGTCGGCGGGGAAGACGAGGCACACGGCGAACGGGTCGGCCGTGTCGTAGCGGAGAGCGGGTGCCAGGGGGCGGGTGGCGGGCGGCCGGGTGATCAGTTGGGCCGGCACGGTGTGGGTGATGACCTGTGACACGTCTGCTCCTCTGGGTCGGGGACTCCCGCTCCGCTCATCGCTCGGGCCGGGTTGCCCCTTCGCCCTGTCAGACGCGTGGGACGGCCGGTCAGTCACCCGTGGAGGCTGGTGAGCTCTGCCACAGCGTGCGAGCCGTTGGTGCCCGACGGCACCACGCGGTAACTGCTGCCGGACACGGAGCTGACGCGCACGGCACCGCCTGAAGCCTTCGGCCCCCCGGTGCCCGCCCCCGTTCGG
>NZ_JASKYT010000770.1:0-440 GCF_041028275.1 Streptomyces sp. PU-14G | reverse complement strand
GGCCCGCCCGGCCCGTTCCGTCCGCCCGTGAACCGCCCCTGACGCCGCATCGGGCCCAGGCTAGGCAGCACCGGCCGCCCCGCGCACAGCACGCGGCTGCCAGAAACGAGCCGTCCGCGGCTCAGCGCGGTGACTTGACACGCGTGCCGGACCCCGCGTGCCCCGGACCGGGCGATGTCGGTGCCACCGCCTAGAGTGCTGCGCACACGAGGGGCGCGAACATGCGAAGCACGGGGGCGAGAACGATGACGAGGACTGCCGCCCAGCGGCAGGAGCCGGGACCTGGCGCAGGCGACGGGGACGACGGCGCAGCGCGCAACGGCGACGACGGCGCAGTGCACAACGGCGACGGCGACGACGGACACGACGAGGGCACGGCCGGGGCTGGCCGTGCSSYCGKSGKSGACGGTGCCGCCGCGGGGGGGGCGGCACCGTCGCCC
>NZ_JASKYT010000077.1:0-24386 GCF_041028275.1 Streptomyces sp. PU-14G | reverse complement strand
AACCCCAGCAGCCTCCGTCGCAGCCTCTCCCGGCGCAGCCGCATCCGCCGCATCCGCAGCCCGCTCCCGCGCCCCCCGCGAGCGCACCCGCGCAGCCGGGCGGCAGCATGCCCCCGGCCGAGGCGACCGGCCACGTCAGACTGGGGCCGGGTGCGCCCGTCGAGATACCGGCGCCGGACGCCACCCCGGCCCAGCTCGACGCCACCAGGGCCGCCGTCGCGGTCCTGCTCATCGGACCGGCCGGTGCGGGCAAGACCACGGTCGCGCGGTACTGGGCCGATCACCGCGCCGTCCCCACCTCCCACATCAGCCTCGACGACGTGCGCGAGTGGGTGCGCTCAGGATTCTCCGACCCCCAGACGGGCTGGAACGAGAACTCCGAGGCGCAGTACCGCCTCGCCCGCCGCACCTGCGGCTTCGCCGCCCGCAATTTCCTGGCCAACGGCATCTCCTGCATCCTGGACGACGCCGTCTTCCCCGACTGGCCCGTCATCGGCCTCGGCGGCTGGAAGCGGCACGTGGGCCCCGGGCTCATCCCGGTGGTCCTGCTGCCGGGACTGGACGTCGTGCTGGAGCGCAACGCGCAGCGCAGCGGCAACCGGCGCCTGGCCGACGAGGAGGTGGCCCACATCCACGGCCGGATGGCGGGCTGGTACAGCTCCGGGCTGCCGATCATCGACAACTCGCGCCAGGACATCGCGAGCACGGCGCAGATGCTCGACAACGTCGTCGCGCGCAGCCTCGCCAGCCCGGTGAGCTGGTGACCGGCCGCTCCCGCCGCCCCGGAACGACCCTCGGCTGACCCGACAATCGCAATCCGCTCGCCCGCACGGCCGTGTCCGGGCGGCCCGCGCGCCCCACGCTGCGTACGCTCGGCATATGTCCGAGGTGCATGTGTCCCGCCGCGCCCGGCTGCGCGACCGCTGTGCGGCGAGCACCGCCCACGACGGTCCCGCGGACGCGGTGCTGATCTCCCGCCCCGCCAATGTCCGCTATCTGACCGGCCGTGCGGCGCCGGGCAGCGTGCTGCTGCTCGGCCCCGACGGCCAGGACACCCTCGTCTCGACCCCGGGCCAGGGCCCCGGCAACGGCGCGCACCCGGCCGACGACCTCAAAGAGGTCAGCCTGGACGTGCCGGGCGGGCCCCTGGGGGCGCCGCCGGTGGGCGGCCCGGGGGACGCGGACGCGCAGGGCGGTCCCCGCGGCGACGCGGCGGTGGTCGCGGCCTCGCTGGCCGAGCGCGGCGGTGCCCGCGCGCTCGCCGTCGAGGAGCACCATCTGACGGTCGCCAGGCACCGTGCGCTGACCGCCGCCGCGCCCTCGGTGCACCTGGCCGACCTCGGCCTGGTCGTGGAGCAGCAGCGGGTGGTCAAGGACGAGGAGGAGATCTCCGCGCTGCGCGTCGCGGCGGAGATCACCGACCAGGCCCTCGGGGAGCTGCTGGAGTCGATCCTGGTGGGGCGCACGGAGCGGCACCTGGCGCTGGAGCTGGAGCGCAGGCTGATCGACCACGGGGCCGAGGGCGCGGCCTTCCCCACGTCGGTGGCGACGGGGCCGAACTCGGGGCTGCCGGGTCACCGCCCGACGGACCGGCGGGTGGAGGAGGGCGATTTCCTCTCGGTGCGGCTGGGGGCCCGCTACCGCGGCTACCGCTGTCAGATCGGCCGTACGTTCGTCATCGGGACGGCTCCCGACGCCTGGCAGATCGAGCTGTACGACGTCGTCTTCGCCGCTCAGCGGGCCGCGCGGGAGTCGCTGGGCCCCGGGACCGAGTGCCGCGAGGTGGACCGCGCGGCCCGCCAGGTGCTGGGTGCCGCGGGGCACGGTGCGGCGCTCGGCGAGGCGACCGGGCACGGGGTGGGGCTGGAAATCGGTGAGGACCCTCGGCTGTCGCCCGCGGCCGTGGGTAAACTTGACGCTCGTGTGCCGGTCACCGTCGAACCGGGGGTCCATCTCCCGGGCCGGGGCGGCGTCCGGATCGACGACACGCTCGTCGTCCGCCCGCAGGCGGACGGCGGACCCGAGCTACTCACCATCACGACCAAGGAGCTGCTCGCCCTCTGACCCCCGCGGGGGTCGGGCCCACGGGCCGAAGGGCGCGGCAGCGCTCTGGTCTCCGCAGCAGTCTCAGGAGATTCCGCGACCGTGGCATCCACGAACGACCTCAAGAACGGCATGGTGCTCAAGCTCGACGGCGGCCAGCTCTGGTCCGTTGTCGAGTTCCAGCACGTCAAGCCGGGCAAGGGCCCCGCCTTCGTCCGTACAAAGTTGAAGAACGTCCTGTCCGGCAAGATCGTCGACAAGACGTTCAACGCGGGCACCAAGGTCGAGACGGCCACCGTGGACAAGCGGGGCATGCAATTTTCCTACATGGACGGCGACTACTTCGTCTTCATGGACATGGACACCTTCGACCAGCTCCACGTCGACCGCGCGACCGTCGGCGACGCGGCCAACTACCTGATCGAGGGGTTCGACGCCACCGTCGCGCAGCACGAGGGCGAGGTCCTCTACGTCGAGCTGCCGGCCGCCGTCGAGCTGAAGATCAAGCACACCGAGCCGGGCGTCCAGGGCGACCGCTCCACCGGCGGCTCCAAGCCGGCCGAGCTGGAGACCGGCTACAGCATCCAGGTGCCGCTCTTCATCACGACCGATGAGAAGATCAAGGTCGACACCCGCTCCGGCGAGTACCTCGGCCGGGTGAACAGCTAACCGTGGCCGCACGCAACAAGGCCCGCAAACGCGCCTTCCAGATCCTCTTCGAGGCCGACCAACGCGGCGCCGACGTGCGGACCGTGCTCGCCGACTGGCTGCGGCTCGCACGGACGGACACCCGCCAGCCGCCCGTCTCCGAGTACGCGATGACCTGCGTGGAGGGCTACGCGGAGAACGCCGCACGGATCGACGAGCTGCTGTCCACCTACGCGGTGGGCTGGACGCTCGACCGCATGCCGGATGTGGACCGCAGCATCCTGCGGCTCGGCGTCTACGAGCTGCTGTGGAGCGAGGAGGTCCCGGACGCCGTCGTCATCGACGAGGCCGTCCAGCTGGCGAAGGAGTTCTCGACGGACGAGTCCCCGGGCTTCATCAACGGCCTGCTGGGCCGGCTGAAGGAGCTCAAGCCGACGCTGTTGCGCTGAGGCCTGGTCTTCCGCCGCTGACAAAGGGGTGGTGCCTTCTCGTGGGAGAAGGCACCACCCCTTCGTCTGCTGCGTCTGCGCTGCCGGAGCACCCCTCCGCTGGGAGGCCGGAGAAGGCGGGCCACCACGGGACAGGAAAACGGCGGTGCCCAGCCGGCCGTCCCCGCCCGAGGGGGCCGGGTGCGGTCGGTCGGGCACCGCCGTCTTCCGCCGTCGGGTCGCGCGACTGTTCCCGGCCTTCGGCCCGGAAGGTGGCCCCGGCGGCGGGGAGGGGTACGGGTACGGTCTCAGACCTCTTCGTGGGAGACGGCCCGCCGCGCGTCGGCGTCCAGGACGCCCCAGCTGATGAGCTGCTCCGTGAGCACGGAGGGGGACTGGTCGTAGATCACGGCCAGTGTGCGCAGGTCGTCCTGGCGGATGGAGAGGACCTTGCCGTTGTAGTCCCCGCGCTGCGACTGGATCGTCGCCGCGTACCGCTGGAGCGGGCCCGCCTTGTCGGCCGGCACGTGGGCGAGGCGCTCGAGGTCGAGCACCAGCTTCGGCGGCGGCTCGGCGGCCCCGCCAGGAGTGGTGCCCGGCAGCAGCTCCTGGACCGGCACCCCGTAGAAGTCCGCCAGCTCGGCGAGGCGCTGGACGGTCACGGCCCGGTCGCCGCGCTCGTACGAGCCCACCACGACCGCCTTCCAACGGCCCTGGGACTTCTCCTCGACACCGTGGAGGGAGAGGCCCTGCTGGGTGCGGATGGCGCGGAGCTTGGCTCCGAGCTGTTTGGCGTATTCGCTGGACATATGGCTCCCCGGACGCTGGATCTCGCTGAGCGGCTGCGCCAACGCGGTTCGCTGCGCCGCGCTCTTCGTAACTCACTGTGAGGTTACGCAGCGTAATGTGCCGCGTCAAGCCGAGGGGGTCCAGATGGCTGGTGCGGCCCCCGCGCGAGTCCGTGTGACGGGTCCTGGTAGCGTTGACCGACGACAACAAGACGTCCTTTAAGGCCCGTCCCGTGAGGCGGTCAAGGAGGTCCGATTTTCATGGACGACAGCAGCGCCAGTCTGCAACCGGCGCGCCCCGTACTGGAGGCGCCGGACATCAAGCGGGTCCTCACCCGCATCGCGCACGAGATCGTCGAACGCGCCAAAGGCGCCGACGACGTGGTACTTCTCGGCATTCCCACCCGTGGCGTCTTCCTCGCCCGGCGGCTGGCCGAAAAGCTCGAGGAGATCACCGGCAGCGCCGTCCCGGTCGGCTCGCTCGACATCACGATGTACCGGGACGATCTCCGTCTGGGCCCCGCACGTGCCCTCGCGCGCACCGAGATCCCGGCCGCGGGGGTCGACGGACGACTCGTCGTCCTCGTCGACGACGTGCTCTACTCCGGCCGCACCATCCGCGCGGCGCTCGATGCCCTGGGTGACATCGGGCGTCCCCGCGCCGTCCAACTCGCCGTTCTCGTCGACCGCGGTCACCGTGAGCTGCCGATCCGCGCCGACTACGTGGGCAAGAACCTCCCCACCTCGCAGCGCGAGACCGTCAGGGTGCAACTGACCGAGGAGGACGGCCACGACGGCGTGCTGCTCGGCGTCCGCGAGGCCGCCGCTCGCGAGGCCGCCGCCGGCGAAACCGGCGTCGACGACGCGGCGGAACATCCCCGCCACGGCACCGCCCCCGCAAGCTAGCCGCACCCCCGGCCACCCACGCCCCGCGCGTCCGGCCCGGCACGGCCGCCGTGCGGCCCGCACCGCACGCCCGCGTGCACGCCGTCAGGACGGACCCCACGCGCCGGGGCACGCACCGGCGCGCGACGTGCACGCCGCGCCGCGTCCGCCCCCTCGCGACGACCTCATCCCACCCCACGGAAGGCCCAGGCAACAGATGAAGCGTCACCTCATCTCGGCCGCCGACCTCACCCGCGACGACGCCGTCCTCATCCTCGACACCGCCGAGGAGATGGCCAGGTTCGCCGACCGGCCGATCAAGAAGCTGCCCACCCTGCGCGGCCGCACCATCGTCAACCTCTTCTTCGAGGACTCCACGCGCACCCGGATCTCGTTCGAGGCCGCGGCCAAGCGCCTGTCGGCCGACGTCATCAACTTCTCCGCCAAGGGCTCGTCCGTCTCCAAGGGGGAGTCCCTCAAGGACACCGCGCTCACCCTGGAGGCCATGGGGGCCGACGCCGTCGTCATCCGGCACGGCGAGTCCGGAGCCCCGCACCGGCTGGCGACCTCGGGATGGATCGGCGGTTCTGTCGTCAACGCGGGCGACGGAACCCACGAGCACCCCACCCAGGCGCTGCTGGACGCCTTCACCGTGCGCCGCCGCCTGGTCGGCCGGGAGGGCGCGGGCCTCGACGGGCTGCGCATCACCATCGTCGGCGACATCCTGCACAGCCGCGTCGCCCGCTCGAACGTCCACCTGCTGTCCACCCTGGGGGCGCACGTCACCCTCGTCGCCCCGCCCACCCTCGTGCCGATCGGGGTGGAGGCCTGGCCGTGCGAGGTGTCGTACGACCTGGACGCCGTGCTGGCCAAGTCGGACGCGGTGATGATGCTGCGGGTCCAGCGGGAGCGGATGAACGCGGCGTTCTTCCCCACCGAGCGGGAGTACGCCCGCCGCTACGGGCTCGACGACGAGCGCATGGCGCGGATGCCGGACAGCGCCATCGTGATGCACCCCGGGCCGATGAACCGCGGCATGGAGATCACAGCCCAGGTCGCCGACTCGCCCCGCTGCACCGCCGTGGAGCAGGTCGCCAACGGGGTCAGCATCCGGATGGCCGTGATGTACCTGCTGCTCGGCGGCGCCGAGCCGGCGCTTTCGCGGACGGACGAAGCCCCCACCGAGACCCCGACGCTCCAGGAGAACAACTGAGATGACCGATCAGAAGACGACACTGCTGCGCGGCGCCAGGGTCCTGGGGGGCGAACCGCAGGACGTGCTGATCGAGGGCGGCGTCATCGCCCGGGTCGGCCGCGGGCTCGACGCGGCGGGCGCCGAGGTGATCGAGGCCGAGGGACGCGTGCTGCTGCCCGGCCTGGTGGACCTGCACACCCACCTGCGCGAGCCGGGCCGCGAGGACTCCGAGACCGTGCTGACCGGCACCCGCGCCGCCGCCAAGGGCGGTTACACCGCGGTGCACGCCATGGCCAACACCTTCCCCGTCGCCGATACCGCGGGCGTGGTCGAACAGGTGTGGCGGCTCGGCCGGGAGTACGGCTACTGCGACGTGCGGCCCGTCGGCGCCGTCACCGTCGGTCTGGAGGGCAAGCAGCTCGCGGAGCTGGGCGCCATGCACGACTCCGCCGCGCAGGTGCGGGTCTTCTCCGACGACGGCAAGTGCGTGGACGACGCCGTGATCATGCGGCGGGCGCTGGAGTACGTGAAGGCGTTCGACGGCGTGGTCGCCCAGCACGCCCAGGAGCCCCGGCTGACCGAGGGCGCCCAGATGAACGAGGGGCTGGTCTCCGCCGAGCTCGGCCTGGCCGGCTGGCCCGCCGTCGCGGAGGAGTCGATCATCGCCAGGGACGTGCTGCTCGCCGCGCACGTCGGCTCCCGCGTCCACATCTGCCACCTGTCGACGGCGGGGTCCGTGGAGATCGTGCGCTGGGCCAAGTCCAAGGGCTGGAACGTCACCGCCGAGGTCACCCCGCACCACCTGCTGCTCACCGACGAGCTGGTCCGCTCCTACGACCCGGTCTACAAGGTCAACCCGCCGCTGCGCACCGAGGCCGACGTCATGGCGCTCCGTGAGGCGCTGGCCGACGGCACCATCGACTGCGTCGCCACCGATCACGCCCCGCACCCGCACGAGGACAAGGACTGCGAGTGGGGTGCCGCCGCCATGGGCATGGTCGGCCTGGAGACGGCGCTGTCGGTCGTGCAGCACACCATGGTCGAGTCCGGGCTGCTGGACTGGGCGCAGGTCGCCGACCGGATGTCCCACCGGCCCGCCGCCATCGGACGGCTGGCGGGACACGGCCGCCCCGTGGCGCCCGGCGAGCCCGCCAACCTGGTTCTCCTCGATGCGGCTTACCGTGGAGGCGTGGACCCCGCGGGCTTCGCCTCGCGCAGCGCCAACACCCCCTACAAGGGCCGTGAGCTGCCCGGACGCGTCACCCACACCTGGCTGCGGGGCCGCGCGACGGTCGTGGACGGGGCATTGAAGTGAGCGGTGTGAGCACGTTGAACCACCCCGTGGCCGCACTGGCGGCCGCACAGGAATCACAGGACGTCACCGACTGGGCCGCCCGGATCGGCTGGGTCGTCGGGCTCGTCCTGTTCATCGCGCTGCTGTACTGGCTGATGCGCCAGGGCTGGAAGTGGCGCGGCACCCTCCAGGGTGACCTGCCCGAGCTCCCGCAGCGCCCCGAGCACCCCGGGCAGCCGCTGCTGGAGGCGGCCGGGCGGTACCACGGCTCCACCAGCGCGGGGCAGTGGCTCGACCGGATCGTCGCCCACGGCCTGGGCACCCGCAGCCGCGTCGAGCTGACGCTGACGGCGCGCGGCCTGGACGTCGTGCGGCCCGGCGCCGAGGACTTCTTCGTCCCCGCCGAGCGGCTGTGCGGCGCCCGGCTCGACACCGGCATCGCGGGCAAGGTGCTCACCGAGGGCGGCCTGCTGATCGTCACGTGGGAGCACGGCGGACGGCGGCTGGACTCCGGATTCCGCTTCGACCGCTCGGCCGAGCAGGCCGCCTGGGTCGAAAAGATCAACGCAATGAGCGGCGACAAGGGTGCCGCCGCCACGCAGCAGCACAAGGAAGGCGCATGATGACGACCTCCGCCAGGGGAGCGACCGGTACGACGGCAGATCCCGCCCTTCTCGTCCTGGAGGACGGCCGCACCTTCCGCGGGCGTGCCTACGGGGCCGTGGGGGAGACCCTCGGCGAAGCCGTGTTCTCCACCGGCATGACCGGCTACCAGGAGACCCTGACCGACCCGTCCTACCACCGCCAGGTCGTCGTGATGACGGCCCCGCACGTCGGCAACACCGGCGTCAACGACGAGGACCCGGAGTCGGCGCGCATCTGGGTGGCCGGCTACGTCGTCCGCGACCCGGCCCGCACCCCCTCGAACTGGCGCTCCACCCGCTCCCTCGACGAGGAACTGCGCGACCAGGGGGTCGTCGGCATCAGCGGGGTCGACACCCGCGCGCTGACCCGGCACCTGCGGGAGCGCGGCGCCATGCGCGTCGGCATCTTCTCCGGCGAGGCCGCGGCGGCGGGCGAGGCCGCGCTGCTGGCGCGGGTGCGGGAGGCGCCCGCCATGCAGGGCGCCGACCTGTGCGGTGAGGTCGCGACCCAAGAGGCCTACGTCGTCCCCGCCCACGGTGAGAAGCGGTTCACCGTCGCGGCCGTCGACCTCGGCATCAAGGGCATGACGCCGCACCGCATGGCCGAGCGCGGGATAGAGGTGCACGTGCTGCCCGCCACCGCGACGGCCGAGGACATCGACGCCGTGAACCCCGACGGTGTCTTCTTCTCCAACGGTCCGGGCGACCCGGCCACCGCGGACCAGCCCGTCGCACTCATGCGCGGCGTACTGGAGCGCGGCACCCCGCTGTTCGGCATCTGCTTCGGCAACCAGATCCTCGGCCGCGCCCTCGGCTTCGGCACCTTCAAGCTCAAGTACGGCCACCGCGGCATCAACCAGCCCGTCCAGGACCGCACGACGGGCAAGGTCGAGGTCACCGCGCACAACCACGGCTTCGCCGTCGACGCGCCCACCGACCGGGTCAGCGACACCCCCTACGGGCGGGCCGAGGTCAGCCACGTCTGCCTGAACGACGGCGTCGTCGAGGGGCTGCGGCTGCTCGACAAGCCCGCCTTCAGCGTCCAGTACCACCCCGAAGCGGCAGCGGGCCCGCACGACGCCGCCTACCTCTTCGACCGCTTCGTCGAGCTCATGCGCGACGGAAACACCCAGCACGACGCCACACCCCTGGAGGACCAGCGTGCCTAAGCGCACCGATATCCAGTCCGTCCTGGTCATCGGATCGGGCCCGATCGTCATCGGGCAGGCCGCCGAGTTCGACTACTCCGGCACCCAGGCGTGCCGCGTGCTCAAGGCCGAGGGCCTGCGCGTGATCCTGGTCAACTCCAACCCGGCCACCATCATGACCGACCCGGAGATCGCCGACGCCACCTACGTCGAGCCGATCACGCCCGAGTTCGTCGAGAAGATCATCGCCAAGGAGCGCCCCGACGCGCTGCTGCCCACCCTCGGCGGCCAGACCGCGCTCAACGCGGCCATCTCCCTGCACGAGTCCGGCGTCCTGGTGAAATACGGCGTCGAGCTGATCGGCGCCCGCCCCGAGGCCATCCACAAGGGCGAGGACCGCGACCAGTTCAAGGAGGTCGTCGAGGTCGTCCGGAGCAAGATCGGCCACGGCGAGTCCGCGCGCTCCTACATCTGCCACTCCATGGACGACGTGCTGCGCGGCGTCGAGGAGCTCGGCGGCTACCCCGTCGTCGTCCGCCCCTCCTTCACCATGGGCGGCGCCGGCTCCGGCTTCGCGCACGACGAGGAGGAGCTGCGCCGCATCGCCGGGCAGGGCCTCACCCTCTCGCCGACCACCGAGGTGCTCCTGGAGGAGTCCATCCTCGGCTGGAAGGAGTACGAGCTGGAGCTGATGCGCGACAAGAGCGACAACGTCGTCGTCGTCTGCTCCATCGAGAACTTCGACCCGATGGGCGTGCACACCGGCGACTCGATCACCGTCGCGCCCGCCATGACGCTGACCGACCGCGAGTACCAGATCCTCCGGGACATCGGCATCGCCGTCATCCGCGAGGTCGGCGTCGACACCGGCGGCTGCAACATCCAGTTCGCCGTCAACCCCGAGGACGGCCGCGTCGTCGTCATCGAGATGAACCCGCGCGTCTCCCGGTCCTCCGCGCTCGCCTCGAAGGCCACCGGCTTCCCGATCGCGAAGATCGCCGCCAAGCTGGCCGTCGGCTACACGCTGGACGAGATCCCCAACGACATCACCCAGGAGACCCCGGCCTCCTTCGAGCCCACGCTCGACTACGTCGTGGTCAAGGCGCCCCGCTTCGCCTTCGAGAAGTTCCCCGCCGCCGACCCCACCCTCACCACGACCATGAAGTCGGTCGGCGAGGCCATGGCGATCGGCCGCAACTTCACCGAGGCGCTGAACAAGGCCCTGCGCTCGCTGGAGAAGAAGGGCAGCCAGTTCGACTTCGCCACCCCGGCGGCCGAACTCGGCGAGAAGACCGAGCTGCTCGAGCTGGCCTCCCGCCCCACCGACGGGCGCATCAACACCGTGATGGCCGCCATCCGCGCCGGCGCCACCCAGGAGGAGGTCTTCGAGTCGACGAAGATCGACCCCTGGTTCGTCGACCAGCTCTTCCTGATCAAGGAGACCGCCGACGCGGTCGCCGCGGCACCCGAGCTCAGCGCCGAGATGTTCGCCGAAGCGAAGCGGCACGGCTTCTCCGACGCCCAGATCGCCTCCATCCGCTCGCTGCGCGAGGACGTGGTGCGCGAGGTGCGGCACGCGCTCGGCATCCGCCCCGTCTACAAGACCGTGGACACCTGCGCCGCCGAGTTCGCCGCCAAGACGCCGTACTTCTACTCCTCCTACGACGAGGAGAGCGAGGTGGCGCCCCGCGAGAAGCCCGCGGTGATCATCCTCGGCTCCGGCCCCAACCGCATCGGCCAGGGCATCGAGTTCGACTACTCCTGCGTCCACGCCTCCTTCGCGCTCGGAGCTGCGCCTTCCCCTGTGGGCGGCTACGAGACCGTCATGGTCAACTGCAACCCCGAGACCGTCTCCACCGACTACGACACCTCCGACCGGCTCTACTTCGAGCCGCTCACCCTGGAGGACGTGCTGGAGATCGTCCACGCCGAGCAGCAGGCGGGCCCCGTCGCCGGTGTCCTCGTCCAGCTCGGCGGCCAGACGCCGCTCGGCCTCGCGCAAGACCTCAAGGACAACGGCGTGCCCATCGTCGGCACCTCGCCCGAGGCCATCGAGCTGGCCGAGGAGCGCGGCGCCTTCGGCCGGGTGCTCACCGAGGCCGGGCTGCCCGCGCCCAAGTACGGCACCGCCTTCTCCTTCGAACAGGCCAAGGGCATCGCCGCCGAGATCAACTACCCGGTCATGGTCCGCCCCTCCTACGTGCTGGGCGGACGCGGCATGGAGATCGTCTACGACGAGCCCTCCCTGGAGTCCTACCTGGAGCGCCACGCGGGCCTCATCGAGCGGCACCCGGTCCTCATCGACCGCTTCCTCGACGACGCCATCGAGATCGACGTCGACGCCCTCTACGACGGCACCGAGCTCTACCTCGGCGGCGTCATGGAGCACATCGAGGAAGCCGGCATCCACTCCGGCGACTCCGCCTGCGCCCTGCCCCCGATCACGCTGGGCGGCCACGACATCAAGCGGCTGCGCGCCTCCACCGAGGCCATCGCACGCGGCGTCGGCGTCCAGGGCCTGATCAACATCCAGTTCGCGATGGCGGGCGACATCCTCTACGTGCTGGAGGCCAACCCCCGCGCCTCCCGCACCGTGCCGTTCACCTCCAAGGCCACAGCCGTCCCGCTCGCGAAGGCGGCGGCCCGCATCTCGCTGGGTGCCACCATCGCCGAGCTGCGTGCCGAGGGGCTGCTTCCGGCCGAGGGCGACGGCGGCGACCTCCCGCTGGACGCCCCGATCTCCGTGAAGGAGGCCGTCCTGCCCTGGAACCGCTTCCGCGACGTGCAGGGGCGGGGCGTCGACACCGTGCTCGGCCCGGAGATGCGCTCCACCGGCGAGGTCATGGGCATCGACTCGCTCTTCGGCACCGCCTACGCCAAGTCGCAGAGCGCCGCGTACGGAGCCCTGCCGGGCAAGGGCCGCGCCTTCGTCTCCGTCGCCAACCGCGACAAGCGGGCGCTGATCTTCCCCGCGCGCGAGCTGGTCGCCATGGGCTTCGAGCTGCTGGCGACCTCGGGCACCGCCGAGGTTCTCAAGCGCAACGGCATCAACGCCACCCTCGTCCGCAAGCAGAGCCAGGGCCCCGGGCCCGCGGGTGAGCCCACCATCGTGCAGCTCATCCACGACGGCCAGGTCGACCTCATCGTCAACACCCCGTACGGGACCGGCGGCCGGCTGGACGGATACGACATCCGCACCGCGGCCGTCGCCCGGTCGGTGCCGTGCCTGACGACGGTGCAGGCGCTGGCCGCGGCCGTGCAGGGCATCGAGGCCCTGGCCCGCGACGAGGTCAGCGTGCGCTCCCTGCAGGAGCACGCCGAGCACCTGGTCGCGGCCCGCGAGAGCTGAGTCCGTTCTCCTTCCCCCGCCCCTCCCCCCCCGGACGAAGTCTGGGGGGGAGGGGCGGGGGCCATGACAACCACAGGAACCCACCACCCACATGTACGGACTCCTCTTCCGCACGCTCTTCCGCCGGATGGACCCGGAAAAGGCCCACCACCTGGCCTTTTCCTGGATCCGCACGGCAGCCCGCACCCCCGTTCTCCGCACCTTCGCGGCAGCGACCCTCGCCCCCCGTCACAAGGAACTCCGCGTCGAGGCTCTGGGCCGCCGCATGCACGGCCCGCTCGGGCTGGCCGCGGGATTCGACAAGAACGCGGAGGGCATCGACGGCCTGGCGATGCTCGGCTTCGACCACGTCGAGGTCGGCACCGTCACCGGCCGTGCCCAGCCCGGCAACCCGAAGAAGCGGCTGTTCCGCCTGGTGGAGGACCGGGCGCTGATCAACCGGATGGGCTTCAACAACGAGGGCTCGGCCGCCGTGGCGGCGCGGCTGGCCGCGCGCAGCGCGGTCTTCCGTACCACCGTCGGCGTCAACATCGGCAAGACGAAGGCCGTGCCGGAGGCGGAGGCGGTCGCCGACTACGTCACCTCCACCGAGGCGCTGGCCCCGCACGCCGACTACCTGGTCGTCAACGTCTCCTCGCCCAACACTCCAGGGCTGCGCAACCTCCAGGCGACCGCACACCTGCGCCCGCTGCTGACCGCCGTCCGCGAGGCGGCCGACCGCACGGTCGCCACGCGCCGCGTGCCCCTGCTGGTCAAGATCGCGCCGGATCTGACGGACGAGGACGTCGACGCCGTGGCCGACCTGGCTCTCGAACTGGGGCTGGACGGGATCATCGCGACCAACACCACCATCGCCCGCGACGGGCTGGGCCTGCGCGCCGATCCGTCCCTGACCGCCGAGACCGGCGGACTGTCGGGGGCTCCGGTCCGCGACCGCTCGCTGGAGGTGCTGCGGCGGCTGTACGCGCGCGTCGGCGACCGCCTCACGCTGGTCGGCGTCGGGGGCGTGACCACCCCCGAGGACGCGTGGCGCCGCATCCGCGCCGGCGCCACGCTCGTACAGGGCTACACCGCCTTCCTGTACGAGGGCCCGCTGTGGATGCGCCGGATGCACGACGGGCTCGCCCGGTTGCTGGCGGCCAGCCCGTACGCCACCCTCGCCGAGGCCGTCGGCGCCGAACACCGTGAAGAGGAGGCCGCCGCGTGACGGGGCTGGAACCCTTCGGCGCCCGGCTGCGCCGTGCCATGGACACGCGGGGGCCGCTGTGCGTGGGCATCGACCCGCACGCCTCCCTGCTGCGCGACTGGGGCCTGGACGACGACGTGGCGGGTCTCGAACGGTTCAGCCGTACGACGGTGGAGGCGCTCGCCGACCGGGTGGCCGTCCTCAAGCCGCAGTCGGCGTTCTTCGAGCGCTTCGGCTCGCGCGGCATCGCCGTCCTGGAGAAGACGGTGGCCGAGGCGCGCGCGGCCGGTGCGCTGGTCCTCATGGACGCCAAGCGCGGCGACATCGGCTCCACGATGAGCGCCTACGCCGCCGCGTTCCTCGACCCGGCGGGACCGCTGTTCTCGGACGCGCTCACCGTCAGCCCCTACCTGGGCTTCGGGGCACTGGCCCCGGCCGTGGAGGCGGCCACCGCCGGCGGGGCCGGGCTCTTCGCGCTGGCGCTCACCTCCAACCCGGAGGGCCGGGAGGTGCAGCGCGCGGCCGGTGGCGACGGGACGACGGTGGCGGCCACCGTACTGCGCCACCTGGCGGAGGCGAACGCGGGTGCGCGGCCCCTGGGCTCTTTCGGTGCCGTGGTCGGCGCCACGCTGGGGGACCTGTCGGCGTTCGAGCTGGACGTGAACGGTCCGCTGCTCGCGCCGGGCATCGGGGCGCAGGGCGCGACGCCCGCGGACCTGCCCGCCGTCTTCGGCCCGGCCGCCCGGAATGTCGTCCCGAGCGTGAGCCGGGGAGTCCTTCGTCACGGACCCGCTACAACCGGACTGCGGGACTCCGCGGCACGGTTCGCCGACGAAGTGCGCGACGCGGTGGGCTGAGTCCGGCGGTATCCGGGCCGGGAGCCCGGGCCAGCCCAGGAAAATGCGTCGGGTATGTCCAGAAAAGTCCTGGTCGAGCGAGGCTGACCAGGACTTTTCGTCTGTTCTCGCTGACTCCTGGCCTCACTGCCGCTAGTCTCCGTCGAGAGCACCGCGCACAAGCGCGTTGCTCGTTGCTCCGCAGGTGGGGGAGTACTAGGTTTCCTCACCGATCCGTATCCGACAGTTCGACATCCGAGGTGACGTAGGCGTGGCTCTTCCGCCCCTTACCCCTGAACAGCGCGCAGCCGCGCTCGAAAAGGCCGCCGCGGCTCGCCGGGAGCGCGCCGAGGTCAAGAACCGGCTCAAGCATTCCGGTGCTTCCCTGCACGAGGTCATCCAGCAGGGCCAGAAAAACGATGTGATCGGCAAGATGAAGGTCTCCGCCCTCCTGGAGTCCCTCCCCGGCGTCGGCAAGGTCCGGGCCAGGCAGATCATGGAGCGTCTGGGGATCTCCGAGAGCCGCCGTGTCCGCGGTCTCGGCTCCAACCAGATCGCCGCCCTGGAGAAGGAGTTCGGCGGGAAGGCCGCCTGAGGTCTCAGGCACTCCCGTTAACCGGGATAATCACTGCATGAGTTCTGCAGTTCCCCGGGGGGAGACCCCGGCACCCCCGGTCGGCACGTCGCGGCTGACCGTGCTCTCCGGTCCCTCCGGGGTCGGCAAGAGCACGGTCGTCGCCCACATGCGCAAGGCCCACCCCGAAGTCTGGCTCTCCGTCTCCGCCACCACCCGCAAGCCGCGGCCAGGTGAGCGGCACGGTGTGCAGTACTTCTTCGTCGACGACGAGGAGTTCGACAAGCTCGTCGCCAACGGTGAGCTGCTCGAATGGGCCGCGTTCGCGGGAAACCGCTACGGCACCCCCAGGCAGGCGGTGCTGGAGCACCTGGAGCGGGGAGAGCCCGTCCTGCTGGAGATCGACCTGCAGGGGGCGCGCCTCGTCAAGCAGTCCATGCCCGAGGCGCAGCTGGTCTTCCTCGCACCGCCCAGCTGGGACGAGCTGGTCAGGCGACTGACCGGCCGGGGCACCGAGGCGCCCGAGGTCATCGAGCGCAGGCTGGCCGCGGCCCGCACCGAGCTGGCCGCCGAGGCCGAGTTCGACCGGACCCTGGTCAACACCTCCGTCGAGCAGGTCAGCGCCGAGCTGCTAGCCTTGATGCGTATCGATTGACCTCGCAGCCTGGGCTGTGCCCGCCGTGCGGCGTGCGGACGTGTGCCGCGCCGCTGCTCGCACGTCGATCGATCCCCTCTTCATTCACCCTTCGGAAGGCAGAGAGTGTCCTCTTCCATCACCACGCCCGAGGGCATCATCAACCCGCCGATTGATGAGCTGCTCGAGGCCACCGACTCCAAGTACAGCCTCGTGATCTACGCCGCCAAGCGCGCGCGCCAGATCAACGCGTACTACTCCCAGCTCGGTGAGGGCCTCCTCGAGTACGTGGGCCCCCTGGTGGACACCCACGTGCACGAGAAGCCGCTCTCCATCGCGCTCCGCGAGATCAACGCCGGCCTCCTCACCTCCGAGGCCGTCGAGGCTCCGCCGGTCGGTCAGTGACCGGTCGGTAGCACTTCCACCAGGGGCCCGGCAGCGCGACTGCCGGGCCCCTGGTGTGTCATAGGGGCACCAGGACGCGCGTGGGGAGAGACGAGTGACGCAGGAGCGGGACGAGGCAGCCGGGGCAGCGAAGGCGGGTGCCGGTCGGCAGGCGAGGCCGAAGGTCGTACTCGGCGTCAGCGGCGGCATCGCCGCCTACAAGGCGTGCGAGCTGGCCCGGCGCTTCACCGAGAGCGGCCACGAGGTGCGTGCCGTCCCCACCGACTCCGCGCTGCACTTCGTCGGCGCCGCCACCTGGTCGGCGCTGACCGGCAACCCCGTCGCCACCCAGGTGTGGGAGTCCGTCCACGAGGTGCCGCACGTGCGCATCGGCCAGCAGGCCGACCTGGTCGTCGTGGCGCCCGCCACCGCCGACCTGCTCGCCAAGGCCGCCCACGGCCTGGCCGACGACCTGCTCACCAACACCCTGCTGACCGCACGATGTCCCCTCGTCTTCGCGCCCGCGATGCACACGGAGATGTGGGAGCACCCCGCCACCCAGGAGAACGTCGCCACGCTGCGCCGCCGCGGCGCTCTGGTCATCGAGCCCGCCGTCGGCCGGCTGACCGGCAAGGACACCGGCAAGGGGCGGCTGCCGGACCCCGACGCGCTCTTCGACGTCTGCCGCCGGGTGCTCGCCCGGGGTGCCGCGGGTGCCGGTGCCGACCTGGCAGGACGCCACGTCGTCGTCAGCGCGGGCGGCACCAGGGAACCGCTCGACCCGGTGCGCTTCCTCGGCAACCGCTCCAGCGGCAAACAGGGCTACGCGCTCGCCCGTACGGCCGCCGCGCGGGGTGCACGGGTGACGCTCGTCTCCGCCAACAGCGCACTGCCGGACCCCGCGGGCGTGGACCTCGTCCGGGTCGGCAGCGCGGTGGAACTGCGCGAGGCGGTCACCAGGGCCGCGGCCGACGCGGACGCGGTGGTGATGGCCGCCGCCGTCGCCGACTTCCGCCCCGCCTCCTACGCCGGCGGAAAGATCAAGAAGAAGGACGGCCAGGAGCCCGAGCCGCTGGCGCTGGTCCGCAATCCGGACATCCTCGCCGGCCTGTCGGCGGACAGGCCCCGTGCGGGACAGGTGGTCGTCGGCTTCGCTGCCGAGACCGACGACGTCCTGGCGCACGGCCGCGCCAAGCTCGCCGCCAAGGGCTGCGACCTGCTGGTCGTCAACGAGGTGGGGGAGTCGAAGACCTTCGGCGCGGAGGAGAACGAAGCGGTCGTGTTGGGCGCCGACGGGAGCGAGACCGCTGTGCCCCACGGGCCGAAGGAGGCCCTCGCCGAGACCGTCTGGGACCTGATCGCACAGCGCTTCCCCGACCGGGCCTGAGCGCCCCCGCAGGGGCGGGTGAGCCTGGCGGAACCGGGGCTTCCGGGCCTCGTGCGGGCCGGATCGGGCCCCCGGCCGAGTGGGCCGGAAGTCGTCGAACGGGGCCGGAAGGGCGCTCTTGACCCGGACGATGGGTGCCCGACACGCCCTGACATATCGGCATCTTGTGCCCGGTTCCGATGGCGAGCGAGTTCGAATCGAGCAGGTCATGGTCGTCTCGTAGTTCGAGAGTCCGTGATTGGATACCGGCGGAGATGGATAAACTGGCCGCGGACCGTGCTTGGGCGCAGCCCCCGACCGGTCCGCCCCATGCTCAGCCAGCAGCCGCTGCAACCCCAGGGAGCGATGTGTCCCGCCGCTTGTTCACCTCGGAATCCGTGACCGAGGGTCACCCTGACAAGATCGCTGACCAGGTCAGCGACACGATCCTCGACGCCCTCCTCAAGGAGGACCCGCACTCCCGGGTCGCCGTCGAGACGCTGATCACCACCGGCCTCGTCCACGTGGCCGGTGAAGTGACGACCAAGGCGTACGCGCCGATCTCCACGCTCGTGCGCAACAAGATCCTCGACATCGGTTACGACTCGTCGAAGAAGGGCTTCGACGGCGCCTCCTGCGGCGTCTCCGAGTCCATCGGCGCCCAGTCGCCCGACATCGCGCAGGGCGTCGACAGCGCCTACGAGCGCCGCGTCGAGGGCGATGAGGACGAGCTCGACGAGCAGGGCGCGGGCGACCAGGGCCTGATGTTCGGCTACGCCTGCGACGAGACCGCCGAGTTCATGCCGCTGCCCATCACGCTGGCGCACCGGCTCTCCGAGCGGCTCTCGACCGTCCGCAAGAACGGGACGATCCCGTACCTGCGCCCCGACGGCAAGACCCAGGTCACCATCGAGTACGACGGCGACAAGGCCGTGCGCCTGGACACCGTCGTGGTCTCCTCGCAGCACGCCGCCGACATCGACCTGGACTCGCTGCTGGCACCCGACATCCGCGAGTTCGTCGTCGAGCCGGAGCTGAAGGCGCTGGTGGACGAGGGCATCAAGCTGGAGACCGAGGGCTACCGGCTGCTGGTCAACCCGACCGGGCGCTTCGAGATCGGCGGCCCCATGGGCGACGCCGGCCTGACCGGCCGGAAGATCATCATCGACACCTACGGCGGCATGGCCCGCCACGGTGGCGGCGCCTTCTCCGGCAAGGACCCGTCCAAGGTCGACCGCTCCGCCGCGTACGCCATGCGCTGGGTCGCCAAGAACGTGGTCGCCGCGGGCCTCGCCGCCCGCTGCGAGGTGCAGGTGGCCTACGCCATCGGCAAGGCCGAGCCGGTCGGTCTCTTTGTGGAGACCTTCGGCACCGCCACGGTCGACGTCGAGAAGATCGAACAGGCCATCTCGGACGTCTTCGACCTCCGCCCGGCGGCGATCATCCGCGACCTCGACCTGCTGCGCCCCATCTACGCCCAGACGGCCGCCTACGGGCACTTCGGCCGCGCGCTGCCCGACTTCACCTGGGAGCGCACCGACCGCGTGGAGGCTCTCCGCAAGGCGGCCGGGATCTAGTTCCCGGCCGCGGCGAGGCTCTGCCCCGCGAGGGGCGGGGGCCGGGCTTCGGCCCGCCCCCGCGTCCCGTCCCGTTCCCCGTCCCGGGCGGTCCTGCCGGGACGGGAGCCCGTCGGGACGGCAGCCCACGGGGGCGTGCCCCCGCGCCGACCGTCTCCACACGCCGAGCTCACAACCGGAGGCCCGGCACCCCATGCTGGCGGGGTGCCGGGCCTCCGGCATGCCGACCGCGGGCTGGCCCGTACCCTGTCGCCGACCTCTCCGCGGGGTCATCGCCTCGGGCCGAGCGGCCCAAGGCGATGACAGGGCTTCCCCCACGCCTTCGCCGGCCGCCTTCCTTGCCCTCAGATCTCGGGTGCTTTTAGCGTGCAGGGCCCGCCGTATGCCGTACTTGGCCTGAGACCTGAGCGCGTCCGGCGGGAGGGCGGCCGTCTGGTGGTCCAGCACCTGCGCGGCCTCGCCATTCCGCCAACAAGGCGTGGGGGCCGTTTCCCGTTTCCCCCTGCGGAGCAGGCAACAGCAATCGCGGTGCCGCGTCGAGACCGCGCGGCGGGCGGAGTGAGTACTTACTCCTTGACGGAGTGAGTACTCACTCCGTACGCTCGACGCATGAACGAACAACAGGCGAGGCGCAGGGCGCCCGCGATGGATCCGGAGCAGCGGCGCGCGATGATCGTGGCGGCGGCACTGCCGCTCGTCATCGAGTACGGACCCTTGGTGACGACCGCGAAGATCGCCCGGGCGGCCGGAATCGGTGAGGGCACGATCTTCCGCGTCTTCACCGACAAGGAGGCGCTGCTCGCCGCCTGCCTGGAAGAGGCGCTGCGGCCCGACGACACCCTCGCGCACCTCGAGGCCATCTCCCTCGACCAGCCGCTGCCGGACCGGCTCACGGAGGCGGCCGAAGTCATGCGGGGCCACATGGACCGGATAGGGGATGTCGCCGGGGCGCTCGCCTCCGTCGGCAAGGCCGCGAGGCCGCCCGCCGCCGATGCCGAAAGCCCGGAGGAGGGCCGGCATCGGCGCGAGGCCGGGCTGGCCGCACCCCGCGCCGCGCTCACCTCGCTCTTCGAGCCGGAACGCGACGTGCTGCGCATGGCCCCCGAACGGCTCGCCGAAACCTTCCAGTTGCTCCTGATGAGCGCGGGGCGACCCGGCGCCCCCCAGCCTCTGGAAGACGGGGAGCTCGTCGACCTCTTCCTGCGCGGAGCTCTCATCGCCGGTCCAAAGCGGTCAGGCGAAGGCGGAGACGGATGAGGAGCACACCCGCCCGCACGGTCGATCCCTATGACGCGCTCAACGGCCCCCGGCGCCGCCTGGTGGCCTGCGCCCTGCTGGCCTGCGCCTTCCTCGCCATGCTCGACGGCACGGTGGTGGGCACGGCACTCCCCAGCATCGTCGAGCAGACCGGAGGCGGACACACCTGGTATGTCTGGCTCGTCACCGCGTATCTACTGACGTCGTCGGTCAGCGTGCCCGTCTACGGTCGCCTCTCCGACCTGTACGGGCGCCGCTGTTTCCTGCTCGGCGGGCTCGGCATCTTCCTCATCGGCTCCCTGGCGTGCGGGCTCGCCGACTCGTTACCCGCCCTCATCGCGTCCCGGGCTGTGCAGGGGCTCGGTGCCGGAGCGCTGCTCACCCTGGGCATGGCGCTGCTGCGTGACCTCTATCCGCCGGAGCGTGGAGTGGGGCTGGTCCGCATGCAGACCGTGCTCGCCCTCATGACGATTCTCGGACTCGTCGGCGGGCCACTCGTCGGCGGGCTCCTGACCGACCACGCGGACTGGCGCTGGGCCTTCTGGATCAACCTGCCCCTCGGCCTGGCCGCTGCCCTCATCCTCCTCCGCGCCCTGCCCGATCGCAGGCCCCCAGCCGGCGGCTCCCTCTCCCCTTCGTCCGGGCAGCGTCTGGACACGGCCGGAATCCTGCTGCTGGCCGCAGGCCTCTCCCTCGTCCTGATCAGCCTCAGCCTCAAGGGGAACGCCGCGGGAGCGCACCCAGCGCGCTGGACCGATGTGGCCCTTGCCGGCCCCCTTCTCGGTGGGCTCGCCCTCCTCGCGCTGCTGCTTCCCGTCGAGCGCCGGGCCGCGCTGCCGATCCTTCCGCTGCGTCTGTTCGGGCACCGGCCCTATGGGGCGCTGCTCACGGCGGGCTTCTTCTTCCAGGCCGCCGCCCTGCCACTCAGCGTTCTGCTGCCGCTCTACTTCCAGCACGTGCGCGGCCACTCGGCGACGATGTCCGGGTTGCTCCTCCTGCCCTTCCTGTCCGGAATGGTCCTCGGCAACCGCCTCACCGCCGCCGTCATCCTCCGCACCGGCCGCACGAAGCCGGTGTTGCTGGCCGGGGCCGGGCTGCTGACGCTCGGCTCCGGCTCCTTCCTGGTGCTGGACGCCGCGACCCCTGCCGCACTGACCGCCCTCTGGCTCCTGCTCGCAGGTCTGGGCGCAGGCCCCGCGATGGGTGGTCTCACGATCGCCACCCAAAACTGCGTCCCCCGGCCGGACATGGGCGCAGCCACCGCTGGCTCAGCCCTGACCAAGCAACTCGGCGGCGCCGTGGGCCTGGCAGTCGCCCAGACATTCCTCAGCAGCCATGGTCCGGTACCTGACGCGACCACCATCGGCTACGTGGTCGGTGTGATGGGCATTCTGGGCGGTCTCCTGGTGATAGCCGTCCTCCTGCCCACCCGTGACGTGACACTCTCCGCGGTCTCCCCTCGCGGCCGGCCCCGAGTCGGCACGAGAGGTCCGGGGGAGGACGAGCGGGCGAGAACGTGACGAGACGACAAGGAATGCCGATGATCACAACCGACACCGTCGCGGGGCAGCGCCGCGGCCCCGGCCCGGACCGACAACCGGCCACCGGCATCGGGCCGTCTGCGAAACTGAGCCGGTGAGCAGGGACAACGGCGGGCCGGAGGACGGGCGCGAGCAGTCGGAACAGCCCGAGCAGCCCGAGCAGCTCGCCCTCATCCGGGAGACGGTCCGCGAGCGCAAGGCCCGGCCCCCCAGGGCGAAACCCCGCACCTGGCGGGGTGCCGAGCTCGCCCCGCGGCTGCCGGTGGCGCGCGTGCTGGTCGACAAGGGGCTGGTCCACCTCGACCGGTTCTTCGACTACGCCGTGCCTGCGGCGATGGACGAGGAAGCCCAGCCAGGCGTCCGCGTCCGGGTGCGGTTCGGCGCCGGAGAGCGGGAGGGGCGCCGCGAGGGCGGCGGCCTCATCAACGGTTTCGTCGTGGAACGCCGGGCCGACTCCGACTTCACAGGGCGACTCGCCCCCCTCGCGCAGGTCCTCTCACCCGAACCGGTCCTCACGCCCGAGCTGCTGCAGCTGTGCCGGTCGGTCGCGGACCGCTACGCCGGGTCGCTGGCCGACGTGGTCCAGTTGGCCGTCCCACCGCGACGCGCCAGAGCCGAGAAGCAGACGTCGCCGCGCCGCCCACCGAGGCCCCGAGCTCCGGACCCCGGCGGCTGGTCCCGCTACCCGCAGGGCCCCGCCTTCCTTGAGGCGCTCGCGGACAAGTCAGCCCCTCGTGCGGTGTGGACGGCGCTGCCAGGCCCCCAGGGCTGGGCCGACGAACTGGCCCGCGCCATGGCCACCACCCTCGCGTCCGGGCGCGGCGCACTGGCCGTGCTGCCCGACGGCAAGTCGGCCGCCCGGGTGGACGCGGCGCTCACCGCGCTCGTCGGCGAGGGACAGCACGTGCTGTTGACCGCCGACGCGGGACCCGAACCGCGGTACCGCCGATGGCTGGCCGTCAACCGCGGCGCGGTGCGCGCGGTCGTCGGTACCAGAGCGGCGATGTTCGCGCCGGTGCGGCGCCTCGGGCTGGCCGCGATCTGGGAGGACGGCGACGCCGGGCACAGCGAGGAGCGGGCCCCGCAGCCGCACGCCCGGGAGGTGCTGCTGCAACGAGCCGTCACCGAAGGGGCGGCGTTCCTGCTGGGGGCGCACGGCTGCACGGTGGAGGCGGCGCAACTGGTGGAGTCGGGGTTCGCCCGCCCCCTGGCCGCCGATCGGGACACGGTGCGGGTCGTCATGCCCCGGGTCCGCACGGCCGGCGAGGGCGACGAGGGGCGCGACCCGGCCGCCCGCAGCGCCCGGCTGCCCAGCCTCGCCTGGCGCACCGCGCGGGACGCGCTGGAGCACGGCCCGGTGCTGGTCCAGGTGCCGCGCCGCGGATACGTGCCGAGGCTGGTGTGCGAGCGGTGCCGGGAGCCCGCCCGCTGTGCGCACTGCTCGGGGCCGCTGGAGGCGTCCGGGGAGGGGACGGCGCTGCGCTGCGGCTGGTGCGCGCGCGAGACCCCGCAGTGGCGCTGCCCCATGTGCGCGGGCACACGGTTGCGCGGCAGTGTCATCGGGGCCCGGCGTACGGCGGAGGAACTGGGGCGGGCCTTCCCGTCGGTGCCGGTGCGGACGTCCGGCGGGGAACACGTGCTGGAGTCGGTACCGGCGCGCCCGGCACTCGTGGTCGCCACCCCGGGGGCCGAGCCGGTACCGGAGGGCGAGGAGGGGTATGCGGCAGCCCTGCTGCTGGACGGCTGGGCGCTGCTGGGACGGCCCGATCTGCGCGCGGGTGAGGAGGCCGTGCGGCGCTGGCTGGGCGCCGCCTCACTGGTGCGTCCGCAGGGCGACGGCGGCAGCGTGGTGCTGGTCGCCGAGGAGTCGATGCGCCCGGTACAGGCCCTGGTGCGCTGGGACCCGGCCGGGCACGCGCTGCGGGAGCTCGCCGACCGTGCGGAGTTGGGCTTCCCCCCCGTCTCCCGGATGGCGGCGGTCACCGGCCCGCCCGAGGCCGTCGCCGCGTTGCTGGCTTCCGCCCGGGAGTCGGGGCTGCCGGAAGGCGCCCAGGTGCTGGGCCCTGTGCCCCTGCCGGTACCTCCCTCCGGGAGACCGCGCCGCCCCGGCGATCCGCCGCCGGGCCAACTCTGGGAACGCGCACTGGTGCGAGTGCCGCAGGGCAGCGGCGCCACGCTGGCCGCGTCGCTGAAGACCGCTCTGGCGGGGCGACTGGCACGCAGGGAGGGCGCGGTGCCGCACGTGCGGGTCGACCCGGTCGACATCGGCTGAGGCGGCCGAAGCGGCCCCTTGGACATGCCCGCCACCCGGACGCATCGCTGCCCGGTGCCGAAGCACCGGGCACCGGGCGGGCGAGGGGGCAGCGGACGGAGCCTGAACGCCGGCCGTCGGAGCGGGCAGCGCCCCGGCGCCGGTGGTTCGTGAGCGGCGTCGCGCGATGACGCGCTCGGCTGGTTCCACGCGGTCGGCTGGTTCCACGGTGCGCCGACGCCCCAGAAGGGGCGGATCGCCACGGGCGGGCCGGGGTGCCCACGGTGATCCGGTACATGGGGAGGAGTGGACACCGTGGCGRGCSGGGCCCGGGCGCCACGGCGGCGGTCGCGTGGAG
>NZ_JASKYT010000769.1:0-418 GCF_041028275.1 Streptomyces sp. PU-14G | reverse complement strand
CTCCCCGCCCTCCSTCCAGGAGGCGGTCCGCGGCTTCACCACGGGCTCGATGAGCGCCGAGGACTTCCAGGGCGTCTTCTCCTCCTCCAAGGTGTACTGCCCGCGCGGCGACACCCCCGGCTTCCTCGCCCTGCACAACACCCAGCAGCCCGTCATCCCGATGTTCACCACCCTCAAGGAGCTGCGCGCCTACGCGGGCAAGGAGTCGAAGTACTTCGTCATCACCGGCGCGGAGGTCCTCGACCTGCTGCCGTCGGGGTACGGCTTCGTGCTCGACATGGAGGGCGAGCACCGCGTGGTCTTCGACGCCAAGGCGGTGGAGGAGATGGTGGACTTCGCGATGCGGCGCATGTACGGCTAGAGCGCCCCGCCTCGCCCAGACCCACGCCGCTCTGACCTGACCCGCCCCGCCCGGGCC
>NZ_JASKYT010000768.1:0-545 GCF_041028275.1 Streptomyces sp. PU-14G | reverse complement strand
CGCCGGCCCCCACCCGTCGGGCAGCAGCACGAGCACCGCCGTCCACCCGGCCGCCGCCACCGCCAGCACTCCCCCGCCGGTGAACGCGGCGCGGGCGGCCCGCCGGTCACCGCCGACGCGGTGGAGAAGCGGCGGGCCGAACCCGGTGGCCGCGTTGAACAGCACGTTCATGGGGCCGTAGAGCGTGGCGGCGCCGCGCAGCGCGCCCACCGCGAGCGGATTCGCCACCAGGCCCAGACCGATGACCGCGAGCTGCGTGCCGGCGTTCCCGACGCCGAACTCCACGGCGAACCTGCGCCCGAGGTGCCCCGGGCGCAGATAGCGGGCCGGCTCCTGGCCCGCGCCCCTGGTGTGCCGGCGCAGCAGCCACAGCGCCGCGGCGAGCGCGGGCAGCGTGGCCAGCCCCCACACCAGCAGCAGCCGGTGCGCGCTCGCGCCGTGCGGCTGTACGGCCAGCGCGGGCACCGCCATCACCAGGCGGAGCAGGTCGGCGCCGAGGGCGTGGTGGGGGCGGTGCAGGGCGGAGAAGGCGTAGCGGGTGGTCT
>NZ_JASKYT010000767.1:0-874 GCF_041028275.1 Streptomyces sp. PU-14G | reverse complement strand
CCCCCTCCTCCGTGCCGTGCAGGTCCACGAGTTGGTCGAGCGCCGAGAACGTCSASGWCSASGAGKWGGYCGAGCGCACCGCAGTCGCCGACGCGGAAAGCGCACCCGCCGGACCACTGGGCGATCCGGACGTCCTTTCCGACCTGGGCATGGACGGCAAGGCGCTGCTCTCGCTCGTGCCAGAGGACGCGCTGGCCGAGGTCCGACGCCGCGGCGGCGATGCGCAGCTCGTACGGCGAAATACTGCTGTCCGACGAGCTGCTGGGTCGCCAGCCGGAAGACCCCTCGGCGCTCGACAAACTCGTGGACCTGGACGGCACGGAGGAGGGGGAGCCGGAAGGCGCCGAGCCGCGGGCCCGGACGCGGGCTCGGACGCGAGCCCGGACGCGGGTTCGCACGCGAGCCCGGACGCGGGTTCGCACGCGAGCCCGGACGCCGCGCCGTCCCGTTCCTCAGCACCCCGGGCCCGCAGCGGGCACCGACGCCCGGCCCGTGGCACGTGGCGGCACAGGCACCCGGCACCCGGCACCCGGCGCCGTATAGCGAGGCGCTGGCACCGCATAGCGGGGCGCCGACACCGGACACTCGTCGCTCAGCCCAGGCCGGGGCGCCGGGTGGCCGCGCCCCGGGCGCGACACTGGTTCCATGACCCCCGCACCCGAGGACGAGCGGCCCCCCACCCACGGGGACGAGCGGCCGTCCGCACACGACGAGGGCGAACCCCCCCCCCCCGGGGGGCCGCTCGTCCTCGGGTGCGGGGGTCATGGCCCCCCCGTCGCGCCCGGGGCGCCGGGTGCCGGGTGCCGGGTGCCTGTGCCGCCACGTGCCACGGGCCGGGCGTCGGTGCCCGCTGCGGGCCCGGGGTGCTGAGGAA
>NZ_JASKYT010000766.1:0-468 GCF_041028275.1 Streptomyces sp. PU-14G | reverse complement strand
GCCCCCGCCGCTGTCCCCGCTGCCCCCGCCGCAGCGGGGGCACCGCTGCGGCGGGGGCAGCGGCGGGTCCCATCGGGTGCCCGAGCGGGCCCGTTCGGTGGACTCGGACGCTCAGCCGGCCCGTGCGCGGCTCCGGTTGCGTAACCGGTCCCGGGGCCGGACCGTTGAGGAACCGACGGTTAATCTGCTCATCGGCCGGTCTGCCGGCCGCCGGGTCGTGTACCCGGGAGCGCGTACGAGGGGTCGGGAGGTTCCGATGGCGGCTCTCGCCTGGTTGCTGATTCCGGTCGTCGCCGCTGTCGCCGCCAGCCTGTGGGGAAGCTGGGCCGGACGGCGCCGCACCAAGACGCCCGACGCGGTGGGGGTCGCGGGGTACGAGCGGTTCCGCGCCGCCATGGAGCGGGCCAAAACGGACGGCGCTCCCGCCTGCTCGCGGCCGGAGGGCCGGGGCGGGAAGGCCCCCGGGGC
>NZ_JASKYT010000765.1:0-485 GCF_041028275.1 Streptomyces sp. PU-14G | reverse complement strand
GCCCACGCCCGTCGGGCGCCGGTCCTCCCGCCCGGCCCGCCGCCCGACGGGCGTGGGCCGCCCGTTAGCGTGCTGTGCGTGGACGGTACTCAGGTCGGACAGAACGCCCCGGCCCCACGCGCCGCGCCCCGCACCGCGAGCGGCGGCGGCGGCGGCGCGGACGAGGGCTGGCCTGTCGCCTCCGGTACGACGGCGCTGAGCGTGGCCGTGCCCGAGGCCGACGCGGTGGTACGCGGCTGGCGGGCGCGGTACGACACGGCGGCGCGGTACGGGGGCGCCGCACACGTGACGGTGCTCTTCCCCTTCCTGCACCGCGACCGGATCGGACGCGGGGAACGGTCGGCGCTGAGAGACCTGTTCGCGGCGCGGCCCGCGTTCACGCTCACCTTCGAGGACTGTGCCCGCTTCCCTGGCGTGCTGTATCTGGTTCCCGAACCCGCCGCGCCCCTGCGCGCCCTCACCGCCGAGGTGACCGGACGGTGGCC
>NZ_JASKYT010000764.1:0-835 GCF_041028275.1 Streptomyces sp. PU-14G | reverse complement strand
TTTCACCCCTAACCACAGGTCATCCCCCAGGTTTTCAACCCTGGTGGGTTCGGGCCTCCGCGAAGTCTTACCTCCGCTTCACCCTGCCCATGGCTAGATCACTCCGCTTCGGGTCTTGAACACGCTACTCAAACGCCCTCTTCGGACTCGCTTTTCAACCCTGGTGGGTTCGGGCCTCCACGAAGTCTTACCTCCGCTTCACCCTGCCCATGGCTAGATCACTCCGCTTCGGGTCTTGAACACGCTACTCAAACGCCCTCTTCGGACTCGCTTTCGCTACGGCTCCCCCACACGGGTTAACCTCGCAACATGCCGCAAACTCGCAGGCTCATTCTTCAAAAGGCACGCAGTCACGACACCACATGCAAGCATGTGATGCGACGCTCCCACGGCTTGTAGGCACACGGTTTCAGGTACTCTTTCACTCCGCTCCCGCGGTACTTTTCACCATTCCCTCACGGTACTATCCGCTATCGGTCACCAGGGAATATTTAGGCTTAACGGGTGGTCCCGCCAGATTCACACAGGATTTCTCGGGCCCCATGCTACTTGGGTGTTCCATAAACGAGCCGTACAGATTTCAGCTACGGGGGTCTTACCCTCTACGCCGGGCCTTTCGCATGCCCTTCGCCTACCCATACGGTTTCTCACTCGTCCAACAGCCGGCAGACCATTGAAATGGAATCCCACAACCCCGCATGCGCAACCCCTGCCGGGTCTCACACACATACGGTTTAGCCTCCTCCGGTTTCGCTCACCACTACTCCCGGAATCACGCTTGTTTTCTCTTCCTACGGGTACTGAGATGTTTCACTTCCCCGCGTTCCCTCCACAC
>NZ_JASKYT010000763.1:0-668 GCF_041028275.1 Streptomyces sp. PU-14G | reverse complement strand
CCGCCGGGGCGCGCCGCCCCAGACGCAGCGTGCCGCCCCTCGACGGTGCCACCTGGCGCGCGGGCGACCTGCACGCCCACACCGTGCACAGCGACGGCGCCCTCACCCCCGACGAACTGGCGCGGTCCGCAGCCGCCGAGGGGCTTGACTTCGTCAAGCCCCTCGACGGTGCCACCTGGCGCGCGGGCGACCTGCACGCCCACACCGTGCACAGCGACGGCGCCCTCACCCCCGACGAACTGGCGCGGTCCGCAGCCGCCGAGGGGCTTGACTTCCTGGCCGTCACCGACCACAACACCGTCAGCCACCATCCCTGGCTGCCCGCGGCGGGCTCCCGGCACGGCGTCACCCTCCTGCCCGGGCAGGAGGTCACCACGGATCTCGGCCACGCCAACGTGTTCGGCGACACCGGCTGGATCGACTTCCGCGCCCCCGCCGACGCGTGGCTCGCCCAGGCCGAGGCGGGCGGCGGCGTGCTGTCCGTCAACCATCCGCTGGCCGACGACTGCGCCTGGGAACACCCGTTCGTCCGGCGGCCCCGCCACGCCGAGGTGTGGCACCACACCTGGACCGACCGGCGGCACGGCGCCCCCCTCGCCTGGGCACGGGCCTGGCGCGACGACGTGATCCCGCTGGGCGGCAGCGACTTCCACCACCCCGCCCACGGC
>NZ_JASKYT010000762.1:0-591 GCF_041028275.1 Streptomyces sp. PU-14G | reverse complement strand
GTGCGCGCGTGCGGGTCGGCCCTCCGGCGGGAGGGGTCAGGGGTCAGGGCTAGGGGGCAGGCGTCAGGCGAAGCCGACGGCGGAGCCGCGGTCGACGAGCCCGGCCCTGCTGCCGCCGACCGCGCCGCGGTCGGCGGCCTCGCGGCCGCACGCGTAGGCCAGCGTGGGCACCAGCTCGTCGGCGCCGGGCAGCCAGCGGTTGGCCGCGTTGGGTTCGCGCGCCCACTGGACCGGTCCGCGCGCCCCCAGCCGCGTGGGCGGGGCCGCCACCCAGTCGCCCTCTCCTTTGGACCGCAGGTCCAACGCGGCGGGTGACCAGCCCAGGCGGCGGAGGGCGTGCGGCACGGCGGCGGCGACGCCGGGCAGTACGAAGAAGGTCATGCGTCCGTCGGGTGAGCTGGTGACAGGGCCGAGGGGCGCTTCCATGCGTTCGAGTCGGGCGAGCGCGAGGCAGCCCGCGGCTTCGGAGACCTCCAGGGCGTCGAAGGCCCGTCCGGTAGGTAGCAGGACGGCGGCGCGCGGTGCGGTCGTCCACAGGTGGCGGGCGGTGGTGGCGCTTCCTGTGGTCTCGTCCGTCCAGCGGGGGCGGGC
>NZ_JASKYT010000761.1:0-501 GCF_041028275.1 Streptomyces sp. PU-14G | reverse complement strand
GGCGGGGCCCGGCGGGCACGACCGGCACGGCTTCCGGCTGCCGGGCGGCGGGCGCCTCGGCGTTCTCCGGGACACCCCGTGCGGTCCCGCGCCGGGAGGAACCGTACCTGCGGTGCACGGCCTGCTTGGTGACCCCCAGCGCCGATCCCACGGCGTCCCAGGAGAAGCCCAGTGAGCGGTCGAAGTCGACGGCGGCGGTGACCAGCGTTTCGACGCTGTCGCGTAGCTCCTGGGCGAGCCTGACGGTCGGTGCCGGAGCGCGACCGTAGACGACGAAACCGGCGGAGGGGCCGGTGCGTCGCGGGCGATAGACGTTGCCGAGCTGCGCGGTGAGGGTGCGCAGCGCGTCCACCTGCCGGCGGACCCGCTCGATGTCCCGCACCAGAAGATGCAGGCTGGCCCGCGCCTGGGCGTCGTGGGTTGCGTGGTCGGCCATGAAGAAGCCTCTCGGACCGGCTGAAAGGGGGGCGTTTCAGCTGTCGTGCTGGATGGGGGTGATGG
>NZ_JASKYT010000760.1:0-461 GCF_041028275.1 Streptomyces sp. PU-14G | reverse complement strand
CCCCCACCCTCGGGAAACCCGATTTCGCCTCAGCGCGCACCTGGGCTAAAGTAGTCGTCGTTGCTTCGGGGTGTAGCGCAGCTTGGCAGCGCGCTTCGTTCGGGACGAAGAGGCCGTGGGTTCAAATCCCGCCACCCCGACTGTGAAGTAGCAGGTCAGGGCCCGTCTTCCGCAGGGAAGACGGGCCCTGGTGCGTGATGGGTGACCCGTGGTGGGTGCCCACGTGAGTGACTACGGCTCCGAGGATCGCGGCCGGGTGCTCCCTCGCCTCTGCGGGACCTCTCCGGACCGGCGCGCCTTTCACGGGCCCCGTGGCGGAAGGGGCGCGTTACGGGCCCCCAGCGAGCCGTCGGTGCGCGCGTCATGTCCTCTGGTGCGGTCCCCGGTGAGCACCCAGGTGCTGGAGAGTGGTGGCCAGTTGGGCCGGGGTGAGCGGTGGAGTGGGGAGCGGGGACGGGGAA
>NZ_JASKYT010000076.1:0-22106 GCF_041028275.1 Streptomyces sp. PU-14G | reverse complement strand
CCCCTCGCCGGGCCCGGCGCCTCCTCGCCGGGCCCGCCACCTCCTCGCTGGGTCCGCCACCCTCGTCAGGGCCTACCGCACCCCACTCCGGGCCCGCCGCGACCCCGTTCACCGGATCAACCAGGGCCAGCACCGGTGGAAACTGCTAGAAAAGGGTCATGCGCGGACTTTTCGGGCGCCGAACGGCTCGGCGCGAACGCCCCCGCCGGGTGGCGCCCGCCTCCGCGCACTCCGAGGAGGAACCGGGGCCCGACGCGCCGGGCTCCGATGCGCCGAGCTCAGGTCCACGGAGCTCCGATTCACGGAGCTCCGATGCGCCGGGCTCCGGCTCACCGAGCTCCGGCGCAGCCGCACGGCACGCCCGCCCCCGGAAGGCGTCCCGTCTCCCCTTCGGCGCCCGGAGCGTCGCCGGCGAGGTCTTCATCCTCCAGGTAGCGGTCATCGTGCTGCTCATGATCGCGGTGGTGGTGGCCTTCCTCCTGCACGCGCAGTGGGACAGCGCTCGGCACGCGCGGCAGGAGGGCCTGGCCGTGGCCAAGACCTTCGCGCGCTCGCCCGGGGTGCTCGAAGGGCTGGACAGCCCGGACCCGACCGCGGCACTGCAGCCGCGCGCCCAGGCGGTCCGCAAGGCCACCGGCGTGGACTACGTCGTCGTCTGGAAACCGAACGGCATCAGGGTCACGTCGTCGGACCCCGACCTGATCGGCAAGCAGGTCGTGCGGCCGTTCAAGAACATCGTGCAGCGGGCCCGCCGCGGCCTGCCCACCACCACGACCATCGAGGCGGCCACCGGCGGCAAGACGGTGAACTCCGCCGCCCCCGTCACCCGCCCGGACGGTTCCCTCGCCGGACTCGTGTCGGCAGGCGTGAAGGTCACCCGGGTGAACCAGGGGGTCAAAAACCAGCTTCCCGTGCTGCTGATGTCCGCCGCCGGTGCGCTCATCCTCGCCTCGGGCAGTTCCGCACTGGTCAGCCGGCGGCTGCGGCGACAGACCCACGGGCTGGGGCCGACCGAGATGACCCGCATGTACGAACACCACGACGCGGTACTGCACGCGGTGCGCGAAGGGGTACTGATTCTCGACGAGGAGGCCCGGCTGAGGCTGGCCAACAGTGAGGCCCGCCGGCTGCTGGAGCTCCCCCGTGACGCGGAGGGGCGGCGGGTCGACCAGCTCGGCCTCGACGCGGGCATGACCGGACTGCTGGCCTCGGGGCGTACCGCCTCGGACGAGGTGCATCTGGCAGGGGGCAGGCTGCTGGCTGTCAACATCCGCGCCACCCGTGCCGAGGAGGGCGCCCCGGGAAGGGTCGCGACGCTGAGGGACACCACCGAGCTGCACGCGCTCGAAGGCCGTGCCGAGGTGGCGCGGGAGCGGCTGCGGCTGCTGTACGAGGCGGGTGTGCGCATCGGTACGACCCTGGACGTGGTGCGTACCGCGGAGGAGCTGACCGAGGTCGTCGTGGACCGGTTCGCCGACTTCGCGACCGTCGAACTGCTGGACCCGGTGCCGCGCGGCGAGGAGCCGACCGAAGCCCCCACCGACATGCGCCGGGTGGCGATCAGCGGCGTCCGCGGCCCGTCGCCGCTCTACCCGGTGGGCGAGGTCACCAGGACGGTCGGGATCACCGGCACGGGGGAAGGCACGGCGGACGAGACCGGGCCCGACAGTGTCGGGGCCGTGCTGGAGCCCGATCTGCGGGAGGCGCACGCCTGGCAGGAGGAGAACCCCGAGCGCGCGCGTGCCGCCATCGCGGACGGCATTCATTCGCTGATCACCGTTCCGCTGCGGGCCCGGGGCGTGCTGCTGGGCGTGGTCGACCTCTGGCGCGCCGACGGGAGCACGGCGTACGGCGAGGACGACCTGGCCTTCGCGGAGGAGCTGGCGGCACGGGCCGCCGTCAGCATCGACAACGCCCGGCGCTACACCAGGGAGAACGCCATGGCGGTCACCCTGCAGCGCAGCCTGCTGCCGCGCGGTCTGCCCGAACAGGACGCCCTGGAGGTCGCCACCAGGTACCGGCCCACCCGTGCGGGGGTGGGCGGGGACTGGTTCGACGTCATCCCGCTGCCCGGCGCCCGCGTCGCGCTGGTGGTCGGCGACGTGGTGGGGCACGGTCTGCACGCCGCCGCGACCATGGGCCGGCTGCGCACCGCGGTGCTCAACTTCTCCTCCCTCGACCTGGCCCCCGAGGAGCTGCTCGCGCACCTGGACGAGCTGGTCGATCGGATCGACCAGGACCAGGCGGCAGAGGGCAACGGTGAAGCCGTCACGGGCGCCACCTGTCTGTACGCGATCTACGACTCCGTCTCGGGCCGCTGCACCGTGGCGCGGGCAGGGCACCTGGGCCCCGCCGTGGTGCTGCCCGACGGCACCGTGGAGTTTCCGGAGGTCCCCGTCGGACTGCCCCTCGGGCTGGGTGGCGCGCCCTTCGAGACGGCGGAGTTGCAGCCGCCGGAGAACAGCCGGCTGGTGCTCTACACCGACGGGCTGGTCGAGGACCGCGACCGGGACATCGATGACGGTCTCGCGCAGCTGCACGACGCACTGGCGGGCCACCCGGAACGCTCTCCCGAGGACACCTGCGGAGCGGTGCTCGACGCGCTGCTGCCCCCCGACCCGAGCGACGACGTCGCCCTGCTGGTGGCCCGCACCCGGGTACTGGCGCCGGAGAGGGTCGCCCAGTGGGACGTGCCGGCCGACTCGGGCGCCGTCGCCCCGCTGCGCGCCCAGGTGACACGGAAACTGGCCGAGTGGGGCCTGGAGGACGTCGCGTTCACCACGGAGCTCATTCTCAGCGAGTTGGTCACCAATGCCATCCGTTACGGCAGCGAACCCATCCGGGCCCGCCTGCTGTACGAACGGTCCCTCACCTGCGAGGTCTCCGACGGCAGCAGCACCTCGCCACACCTGCGGCGCGCCGCCGCGACGGAGGAGGGCGGGCGCGGCCTCTTCCTCGTCGCCCAGCTCGCCGAGCGCTGGGGCACCCGCTACACCCCGCACGGCAAGGTGATGTGGACCGAGCAGAGCCTCCACAACGGTGCGACGGGAGGGGAGGAGGACGAGGAGAGCCTCCTCGACCAGTGGGACGACGGGTCCCTGTGAGCGGACCCCGCAAGCGGTGAGCGGCCCCACATGCCCTGAGCGGACCGGCCAGGCGGTAGGCGGGCCCCGCACGCGGTGAGGGGCCTCCCCACGCGGTGAGCGGCCCCCGCACGCGGTCTGCGGCACCGTCCGGCCGGCGGCGATGCGCGACACTTGAGCCATGCCCGGCACCACCCCTCCGCACGGCGAGCGCACCCCCGCCGACCCTCCCCAGGACGAGCGCGCCCCCGCCGAGCCTCCGCACAGCGAGCGCACTCCCACCGCCCCTTCGCGCAGCGAGCGCACTCCCGCCGCCCCTTCGCGCAGCATGCACAGCCCCGCCGACCCGGCGTTCTCCGCACGCACGGACGCACCCCTCGGGCCACCGTCCGGTACGGGGGGTGAGCACCACCCGGCCTCCCCCACTCTCGCCAGTCTGCTGGCGACGGGTGCGGGCGAGGCTCTCGAACTGGTACGGGCGCCCCTCGGGAGCGGGGTGCCGGTGCACGGGGTGGGCGTGTTCGACTCCGGAGAGACCCTCGCCGCGCGGGGCCAGGTGCTGATCGCGGCCGGTGTCGACGACTCGTCCGACGTCGCCCCGCTGGTGCTGCGGTCCGCGGCCCGGGCCGGTGCGGTGGCCGTCGTCGTACGGCGCGGGGCGAGCGGGCCGACACGGCGGCTGCTGGAGGTGGCGGACGAGACGTCCACGGCCCTGCTCACCAGAACGCCGTGGGTCGAGTGGACCGAACTGATCGGGATGCTGCGGGCCGGGCTCGCGCACCGGGGCGGGCCCGCCGGTGCGGATTCGCTCTCCGACGTGCCGCTGGGCGACCTTCCCGCCCTGGCACGGGCCCTCGCCGAGTTGGTGGGCGGAGCCGTCACCCTGGAGGACCCGGACTCGCGGGTGCTGGCCTTCTCCCCCACCGAGAACGGGGCCGACCCGCTGCGGCGGCTCACCATCCTCGGCCAGCAGGTGCCGCGGTGGCGGCTGGACGAACTGGCGTCCAGCGGGTTTCTGCGCACCCTGTGGTCGACCGACGACGTGGTGCACCGTCCGGCGGAGGAACGCTTCTCGGAGCGCCTGGCGATCGCCGTGCGCGCCGGGGAGGAGGTGCTGGGCTCCATCTGGGTGGCCGCCGACGGCAGCCCGTTGCCGCCCGACGCCCGGCAGGCCCTGCGCGAGGCGGCCCGCGTGGCGGCTCCGCACCTGCTGCACCACCGGCTGAGTGCCCAGAACGGCTCGTCGCGGCGCCGACAGGCGGTCAGGGCGCTGCTGGAGGGCACCGGAGACGCACGCTCGGCAGCCGCGACTCTCGGCCTGGGCCTCGGCACGCCCTGCGCGGTCCTGTCGGTCACCACCGGCGGCGCCACGACTGACAGCACGGCCGACGGCAGGACGGTCGGCAGCAGGACGACGGAAGGCAGCAGGACGACGGACGGCAGAGCGGCGGACGGCAGGACGACGGCAGACGGCAGAGCGACGGACGGCAGGACGGCAGACGGCAGGGCGGCGGACGGGACGGCGGAGGCGGCCGTGCACGAGCGAGCTCTGCGGTTGGCCTCGCTCCAGGTGACCGCGCACCAACCCGCCGGCTACGCGCAGCGCTCCCAAGGCCGGCTGGACGTCCTGCTGCCGCTCCCCGGCGAGCGGCCCGAGCCGGCACGCGGCCCGACACACGCCGGCCCGGCACACGCCGACGCCGCGGACGCCGGTGAAGGGCCCCAGGAGGGTGACGTACGGGCGCGGCGGCTGGCGCTCCAGCTCGCGGGCGCCGTGCGGGAGGCGGGTGCCCGGCCCCTGGTGGCGATCGGTCCCGCGCCGACAGACCTGGCCCAGATTCCGGAATCCCGCGAGAGAGCCCATCTCGTTCTGCGGGTGCTGCTCGAGCGGCCGGCCCGCGCCGGGGGGCTGGAGGTCGCCGACGAGTCGGACGTACGGGCCGCCATGGACGCGATGCGGGTCGTCAGGGCCGTGCGGGAGCTGACGCCCCCGGTGGACGGGTCCGTTCGCGAGCTGCTGGCCCACGACGCGGAGCACCGCACCGACCTGGCCCCGACGCTCGCCACCTACCTGAGCCGGTTCGGCGACGTGGCGGGCACCGCACGGCAACTGGGCATCCACCCGAACACACTGCGCTACCGTCTGCGCAGGCTGCGCACCCACTTCGCGCTCGACCTGGACGACCCGGATGTCCGCCTGCTGGCCGAACTGGGCCTGCGGGCGGCGGGCCTGCACCCGGCAGCGGCAGGCAACCTACGCAGCGGCCCCGAAGCGGAGACGTGATTCTGTGGCGAAGGCGTGATCCGGTGGCAGAGGCGTGATCCGGTGGCGAAGGCGTGATCCGGGAAGCGGAGACGTGATCCGTAAGGCGGGAACGTGACCCGGGAGGCGGAGACGTTTTCCTGGAGGCGGAGGCGGCTCCCATTGTGCGGTTGCACACATATGAACCCTCTCCGTGGTGCGTCCGGACAAGCCGTGCCGCGCACCGGGCTCGCGTTGTGCTCCGCACACACCCGCTCGTCGGCAGCTTCGGCCCATCCGCCGCAGACACGGCCCCGCGCCGCCGCGCAGAGTGGACGGCAACCGAACCGGCAGCAGAGACGGCAGATGAGAGGAGCACCCGCGTGGTACTGGAGGCCGTGGCACGGAGACAGGACGCGATCGCCTCAGCGGTCCGCGAGCGGCTGCTCGGCCCGGACGCGCCGGTGGCGGCACTGCTGGACGTCGAAGGCATCCGTGAGACCGCCAGGGAGCTGCACGCCGCATTCGCCGGGCCGGCCCCCGTGCTGCACACCTTCGCCGTGAAGGCGGCCTCTCTGGTCCCCGTGCTGGAGCTGCTGAACGCGGAGGGTATCGGCTGCGAGGTGGCCAGCCCCGGCGAGCTGGAACTGGCCCGGGCCGCGGGCGTGCCCGCCGGGCGCACCGTCTTCGACTCCCCCGCCAAGACGGTCCCCGAGCTGCGGGACGCGCTGGCGAGCGGGGTCGCCGTGAACGCCGACAACCCGCAGGAGCTCGCCCGGCTGGACACCCTGGTCGCCGAGCGCGAGGCGGCGGGGCTGCGCCCTGGCGCACCGCTGGGCATGCGGATCAACCCGCAGGTGGGTACCGGCTCCATCGGCGCGATGAGCACCGCGACCGCCACCTCGAAGTTCGGAGTGGCGCTGCGCGACGAGGGCGCCGAGCAGTGGATCGTCGACAGCTACCTGGCGCGCCCCTGGCTGACCCGGCTGCACACCCACACGGGCTCCCAGGGAGTGCCGCTGGAGCTGATGGCCGAGTCAGTACGGGTCGTCTTCGAGCTGGCCGAGCGGATCAACCGGGAGGCGGGCAGGCAGCAGATCGACACCGTGGACATCGGCGGCGGCCTCCCCGTGAACTTCGCTGGTGACGAGACGGAGCCCTCGTTCGCCGCGTACGCGGACCTGCTGCGGCACACGGTGCCGGGGTTGTTCGACGGGCGCTATACGATCGTCACGGAGTTCGGTCGGTCCCTGCTCGCCAAGCAGGGGTTCATCGCCGCGCTGGTGGAGTACACCAAGAGCGCGGGCGGCCGCCGGATCGCCGTCACGCACGCGGGTGCGCACGTGGCGACCCGCACGGCGTTCGCGCCCGGGGCGTGGCCGCTGCGGGTGGGCGCCTTCGACGCCGAGGGCGCGCCCAAGCGCACGTCCGAGATGGTGCAGGATGTAGCGGGGCCGTGCTGCTTCGCGGGTGACCTGGTGGCGCGCGAGACGGCACTGCCCGAGCTGGAGCCGGGAGACGTGGTGGCGCTGTGGGATACGGGCGCCTACTACTTCTCCACCCCGTTCCAGTACAACAGCCTGCCCCGCCCGGCCGTGCACGGTTTCTGGCGGGACAGCGCCGGACGCGTCAGCTTCTCGCTGGTGCGTCCTGCGCAGCGGATCGAAGAGGTGCTGGCGGACAGCGGTGCCGCGCTGAGCGGCGCGCTGACCGACGCACTGACCGGCCGTGCGGACGCACCGGCCGGCCGGGCCGGTGAGCCACACCGGTTCGCCTCCTCGTCCGCGTCCTGACCTTCGGGTCCTCAGGGGCCTGATGTGTGCAAGGGCCTGATGTCTTCAGACTCTGACGTCCTCAGACTCTGACGTCCTCGGGTCCTGACATCGCAGGTCCTGAGGTTCTCAGGACAGCCGGTCCGGTCGTGCCCGGACCGGCACCCAGCCCTGTCCGCCAGGGCGCTCCGCCCTGTCCGCAGGGCGTCTCACCCTGCCCGCAGGGTGCCTCGCCCTGCCCGCAGGGCATCGGTCCTGTCCAAACAGGCACACCCCAGTGCGCCGTCCGGCGTGCCGGGACACAGGTGTGCCCCGACCCACGGAGAGCCAAGACGTATGGCGAACGCAGCCGAGACCCGCGGAGGCGGGGTGACCACCGAGTCCCCCGAGCGCACCGCGCCCGCCAAAAGCACACTGGTGCGCGAGGACGGCTACGCGTCGGGCCTGCGCAACCGACAGGTCCAGATGATCGCCGTGGGTGGCGCGATCGGCACGGGGCTGTTCCTCGGCGCCGGCGAACGGCTGCACTCCGCGGGACCCTCGCTGGTGATCGTCTTCGCGATCACCGGACTGTTCGCCTTCTTCATCGCCCGCGCCATGGGTGAGCTGGTGATGCACCGGCCGACGTCCGGTTCGTTCGTCTCCTACTCGCGGGAGCTGCTGGGCGGCGAGAAGGCGGCGTTCGTGGCCGGCTGGGTGTACTTCCTGCACTGGATATGCAGCGGCATCGCGGAGATCACGGCGGTCGCCGTCTATCTGCACTACTGGAGCGCCCTGCGCGACATCCCCCAGTGGACGCTCGCGCTGTTCGCGCTGCTGGTGGTACTCAGCGCCAACCTGATCTCGGTGAAGTGGTTCGGCGAGTTCGAGTTCTGGTTCGCCCTGATCAAGGTCGCCGCGATCATCGCGTTCCTGGCCATCGGCTGCTGGCTGCTGGCCAGCCGCCACCCGATCCAGGGCGGCGAAGCGGGCGGCCCCCAATTGATCACCGACCACGGCGGTCTGCTGCCGCACGGCTTCCTCGCCGCGCTGATCATCGTCCAGGGTGTGGTCTTCTCCTACGCGGCGATCGAGATGGTCGGCATCACCGCCGGCGAGACGGAGAACCCCCGGAAGGTCATTCCCAAGGCGATCAACTCCGTGTCCTGGCGCATCGTCGTCTTCTACGTCGGCTCCGTGCTGCTGCTCGTCCTGCTGCTGCCGTGGACCGCGTACAGCGGTGACGAATCACCGTTCGTGACGCTGATGAGCCGCGTCGGTATCCCCGGCGCCGACCAGATCATGAACTTCGTCGTACTGACCGCGGCCCTCTCCAGCTGCAACTCGGGCCTCTACTCGACGGGCCGCACGCTGCGCTCCATGGGCCTGGCCGGCTCCGCACCGCACTTCACCACGAAGATGAACCGCCGGCACGTACCCTTCGGCGGCATCCTGCTGACCGCGTCCTTCTACCTGCTGGGCATCGTCCTCAACTACGTCGTTCCCGAGCGTGCCTTCTCGATCGTGCTGAACTTCTCCGCGATCACCATGATCGGCACCTGGGCGATGATCATCCTGTGCCAGCTGGCGCTGCGCCGCCGGGTGCGCGAGGGCCGCGCCGAGGACGGCGGCTTCCACCTGCCGGGCGCGCCCTTCACCTCGTACCTGACGCTCGCCTTCCTCCTCCTGGTCGTCGTTCTGATGGCCTGCGACGGCGACATCGGCACCTGGTCGGTGGCGTGCATGCCACTGATCGCGCTGGCCCTGTGGGCGGGCTGGTACGCCGTACGGAACCGCGTGACGGCGATGGCGGCACGCCGCGAGGGGTCCGATTCCACCGAGGCCAGCGACGAGGCGACGGCCGGCTGACGGGACGACTTCTCCCTCGGCTACGTTCCCATCCGCCGGCTCCGCTTCGACGAAGACGCCTCCGGCCCAGTCGGTGCCCGGCCACATCACGACGCCCACCCCTCAGGCGACCCGAATCCGAGGGGCGGTGTCGTCCGAGTCCGCGAAGCGGTATGAGGCAAGGCCGGACTATCAGCTCGCCTTGCCCAACCACGGTGTGGGGTAAGATCTTTGCGCTGCGCACCTTCCCGGAGGGTATGAGGCTGCGCGTTCTTGCTCCGCTTCTGTGAGTGCGAGTGGTGACTGGCAGGTGCCCGGTAGGGCATCCGCTCTGCCATTCCGCACTCATGCCTGGAGTGGTACGCATGGACCCGATTGTCGAGTACAAGCCTGCGCGTCGATTCCGGATCCGCAGGGTCCTGAGCGACATCGCTATGCAGACCGCCACCAACCTGTTGGCGGCGGGGCTGGTAGCGGTAGTGACGCGCCTCTTTTTCTGAGGCGACAGGTGGCGGGCCCGGGAGCCCGCCCCTCCTGATTCTCCTGGTCCTCAGAAGAGAGGCAGTTGAGGGTCCTGTGCGGAGGAACCTCTCGGCCGGGTTCTGCGCGCCTTCCCGCGCTCGGGGCGTTTCTGGTGAGGGATGCGCAGGTCCGGTGGCAGGTTCTCCCGGGAAGGCCGCAGGCCATGGATGTGGACGTCCCCGGCCAGCTCTTTCAGATGCTTATGCGTCTCTTCGTCCGTCGAGTACAGGACCGTCGCACGACTGGCGCGGGTCAGCAGCACATGGTAGGCATTGCGCACACAAGCCTCGAACTGGGCCGTGTCCAGGTTCGTGTTCCGTACCTCGTCGTCCAGTGATCCGGGAATGGCGACGCGCCTGACCTTCTCCTTTTTGTCTTTCTTCCACCTTCCCCGCCGAAACACCCAGCGATCGTCTCGCCAGACCATGTCGTCGCCCATGATGACGCCGCACCAGTCCCACTCGAGGCCCTGTGCGGTGTATACGCAGCCGATCTGGCCGAGACCGGCCTCATGGACGGACCAGATCTTGGACGGCGGAACGCTGCCGTTCTCGCAGTAGCTCTCGCTGTCCGCGTTCCACGGCCTGTGCCAGTCTCCGATCCGGACATCCGCTTCGAGCCGTTTCGCGTCGCCGCGCGGCTTGTTCCAGGGCCAGCAAAAACCCGCGACCATGCGTGCGGAAGCTCCCGCATGGGCCTCGTGGTAGATGATGCGTTCCATCTCTTCAGGGGAGTCAACGACCTCGACGTGCATCAACCCGTCCGGGATCCACTTGTGCGGGCTTTCCGTGGGGTTCAGCAGATCACGCACCCACCGCACGTAGGCGTCGCTTCCACCGCAGCGGTATTGCGCTCTCAGGTCGTAGCTGACAACCGGGGTGCCGCGCCGTTGGGCGGCATCCTTGATCAGTTGGACCGTGCCGACCTCGTTGGGTCGTACCGACTGCCCTTCGTCAAGAAAGAAGACGGTCAGCCGTGAGGCATCAAGGAGTTCCTCCACCTGCGGTTTGGTGCCTTGTTTCTCACGTGGCAGCCGGTGATTCGTCGAACGGTCCCGCAGGCGGTGCGCTTCATCGCACAGGAGGACGTCCAAGGGCTCGGCCGGAGGGGTCGTGTAGCTGCTGAAATAGGTGAAGCTCTCCTTGAACTCGGTGTTCCCGTATCCCACGTGGTGCCGCATCGCGCCGTTGAAGGCCCGGGAGCCGCTGGCGTAGCGGACTTCCCGGCCGGCTGCTTCGAACTCCGCCTTGAGTTGCAGGCCGATGGCGCTCTTCCCTGTGCCGGCGCCGCCGGTGACCACGAACACGGCGCGCCGGGTCTTCTCGTCCTGCCCGTCGAGGACGTAGGCAGCTCTTTGCCGGACGTGCTCCGCGACCTCCTTCTGCCGACCCCGCAGGGTGAAGACGGTGTCTTCACCTCGCGACATGATCATGGCGTCGAGAAGAGGGGTGTTCCTCAGGTTCATCCTGTCGAGCAGGATCTCCGCGTGCGAGTACCCGCTGTCCTCTCCGAAGTGCTTCCGCAGATCGTGCATCAACTGGGTGTGCCGGTCCCCGGTGTAGACGTGCGAGTAGGCACCCGTCGGCGCGTCGAAGCCGAGCAGGGGGCTGACCGACTCCTCGGTCGCGTTGTGCAGATACGCGAAACCTCCGCACTCGAAGGTCAGGCCGTGGAGGGGGCCGGATTCACCCGCGAACGTCTCGAAGGTCGCGCCCAACTGAAGAGCGGGATGTTTTTTCGGCTTGCGCATCCCCGGTACGGAGACCAGTTCGGCTGTCGCCGCTTCCACGCGTGTCACGGTCGACCATCGCTTCAGTTCCACGAGTTGCACCGAGAGGCCATGAGACTTCGGGTGCCGTCCGAGTAGAACGACGTCGATGGTCGGAGCGTTTTTCGGGCTTACGGACTCGTCGATGGTGGCTGAGCACTCGACGACCATCTCGACATGACCGCGTCCGGCATCCACCATGGCTCTGGCGAGAGCTACGAGGCTCTCCGCCCACGCGTCCCGTTCCCCGTCCGAGGCGTCCGTCCCGCGGAAGTGCTTCCACCGGGCCGCGAGGTGCGGCACCATGCGATGCCGTTCGTCGAGTGTGAGCAGGTCTGCTGCGGAGAGCTTCAGCAGGAGCATGGACACGGACTGGTCCCCCAAGGGCACGAGTGACTCGTGCGGGTGGGGGCGTGTCCGTGTGTCTCCGGCTGAGTGGAGCGGAAGCCCGGCGGGCCGCAACCGTTCTCGACGATCTTAGTGAATGACCTCGCCCGGTGCCGAACGGCTCCTCAGACGACAGCGGCCTCCTGCTGGGACCCGACGAGTTCCCGGAGCTTCTCCTGGGTCTCGGGGTCCGTCGAGTAGAGCACCGTCCCCACCATGCCGCGGGTCAACAGCACCTTGTAGGTGTTGCGAATGAGCCGGTCGACGTCCGTGGTGCTCTTCTTGATGACCGAGTCCTTGGAAGCGGTACGGTCGGTGATCCACCGGTCGCCGCGCCAGACCAGGTCCGGACCGAGGATGACCCCCGACCAGTCGTATTCGAAGCCTTGAGCCGTGTAGACGCATCCGACCTGTCCGAAACCGGCGGGGTCGGTGGCCCAGAGCGAGGAGGCAGGCGCGCCCGAAACGGAACGGTCTCCCCTGAGGTTCCAGGGGCGTGCCCAGTCGCCGATCACCACGTCGGCGGGCAGCGGCTCTCCGGGCTTCGGCTCCGGCGACCACGGCCAGCAGTATCCGGCGGTGATCCGGGCTCCGTACCCCTGGGCGCGGCGGCTCTCGAGGAAGCGTTCCATTTCCTCGGGGCTGTCGGCAGTCCTCAGTTCCATCCGCTCGTCCGGCTCCCAGGCCACCGGGCCGCCCTCTTCCAGCCCGAGCAGCCGGAGCACCCACCGCAGATAGACTTCGCTGCCGCCGCAGCGGAACTGACTGTCCAGGGGAACGACAGTGCACGCCAGGCCCCGCTTGGCCGCGGCGGCTTCGATCTCGGAGACGGTACCCATCTCGCCGGGCCGCACGACTTGGTGCTCATCCAGGAGGAAAACCGGCACGCGGGCCGCGTCCACCAGCTCGTCCACTTGCGGCTTGCCGGTGCGGTGTGCTGCCCGGGTCCAGCGGTTGGCGGACGTTTCCCGGAGGCGGTGGGCCTCGTCGCAGATCAGGACGTCGAGGGCGTTCTTCTCCGCGGTCATGAAGCTGTTGAAGTACTTGAAGAGGTCCTGAACCTCACGCTTACGCGCTCCGGCGACCTTGCGCATCGTCTGCGTGAAGGCTTTGGACCCGGTCGCGTGCAGCGCGGGGACGCCTTGCCGGTAGAGCTCACCAAGAAGGGAGAGTGCGATGACGCTCTTACCCGTTCCGGGCCCGCCAGTGACGACGACTACTTCCTTGTGGTCGGACTGCTTGGCCCGGCGGACCGCGTTGAGTACCAGGCGGTAGGCGACCTGCTGCTCGTCCAGGAGGACGAACTGCTCTCGCTCGCGCACCTCTTGGGCCGCCAGGGACATGAGTTGCTTCGAAGGGGCCTGCTTGCCACTGAGGAAGGCGTCCGCGAAGGACGCGCCTGGCACGGTGGTGCTCAACTTGGAGCGAAGGTACGCGAGGAACTCGCCCCGACGCTCTCCCGAGAAGAGTTGCCCCTGGTCGTCGAGTTCGACGGCTCGCAAACCGCTGACCCCGAACTCCGTCGCGTTGTGCAGATAGGCTGCGCCGCTGACACGGTGCCCCTGCCCTGCCAGGGCCCCGTTGAAGTTGACGATGTGCTCGCAATACCTGCGCACCTGCTCAATGGGGTTGAGGACCGGGTGCGTGTAGGCGTCGATGCGGCAGAGCTCCGGATCGTCTTCGTCCGGGGTGGCCTGGCCCCACTGTTTGAGCTCCACGACGACGTAGGAGGGCTCGCCGGTAACCGGGTGCCGTCCGGCGAGTACCGCGTCTGCCCGCTTGCTGTTCAGTGGGAGGGCGTACTCGAGGATGACCTCGACGTCCCCCAGCCCCGCTTCGTTCAGCGCCGCTGCCAGGACAGGGATGCTCCGCTCCCAGGAGCGCGCTTCGGAGGCCCCTGCACGGTGGCCGAGCTGGTGGTAGTGCTGCTCGTTCAAGTGGAAGAAGAGTGAGCCGTCAAGGGCCCTGGCGGCAACCGTCTTGGCGGACGCACGGAACAACAAGGAATGCCCCCAGGCAGCACGACGTGACTCGTGCGGGTGGGGGCGTGTCCGTGTGTCTCCGACTGAGCGGAACGGAAGCCCGGCGGGCCGCGTATGACGAGGCCCACAAGAGTACCTGTGCGAGACACAGAGGTCTCTCGCCCCCTGGCTTCCCTCACTGCCCCTGAGCATTCACCGACACAGCCGGTCCGACCACCTCGACTCGCAGTTACGATTTTCAGCACGGTAGTGATCGTCTTGCCGGGGGCAGGGGTGGGCGAACGGCCAGCCGCCCACGGATGTTTGAGAGAGCGGGGACGGGACGATGCGTGAAGGCCGGTGGACGACGGTCACCGAGTCCGAGTTCGACCATGAGCGCCGCGGCCTGGAGGCCATCCGCCAGAAGCTGCCGGATGCCGACCCCTGGCGTGCGTGGTCGAACTTCACCTTCACGGCGAACGCCGGCCACGTCCGCGAGGTCGACCTACTGGTCGTCGCACCCAGTGGCGTGTGGATGATCGAGCTGAAGAACTGGCACGGGGCGCTCACCAGCGAGAACGGAAGCTGGGTCCAGATCACGCCCAGCGGCCACCGCCGCCCGCACGGCAACCCGCTGCACCTGGTCAACAAGAAGGCGAAGGAGTTGGGCGGGCTCCTTCGCGGACACGGTGGGCGGGCCTGGGTCGGTGAGGCCGTGTGCTTCACCGAGGACTCACTACGGGTCCGGCTTCCCGCTCACGACCGGAACGGCGTCCACACCGTCGATCAGTTGGTCGCGATGATGCGGCAGCCGCCGCGTGATGAGCGGCACCGGGTGACACCGACCGCTTCCCGCGAGATCAAGGCGGCACTGGAACGGGTGGGGATCCGCCGCAGCGATGCCGAGTTCCGGGTCGGTCCGTACCAACTCCAGCGCAAATCATTCGACTCCGGTGAGACCTGGGCCGACTACCTCGCCGAGCACAGCGAGCTGCCGGAGCCTGCCCGGGTGCGGGTCTACCTGCGAGAGCGGGGTTCGGACGCCAGCATCCGGCAGTCGGTGGAGAACGCCGCCCGGAGGGAGGCCGCCGTACTGCAGCGGTTCCGGCACCCGGGGGCGGTGCAGTGCAAGCAGTACCTTCCCTCCGGGCACTCCGCGGGCCCGGCACTCATCTTCGACTACCACCCGCAGACCCTGCGTCTGGACGAATATCTGCTCCAGTACGGGGACAAGCTCGACGTTCTCGCCCGCATGACGCTCGTACGGCAGTTGGCGGAGACGATGCGCTCGGCTCACTCCAGCCGTATCTACCATCGCGCCCTGGCCGCCCGTTCGGTACACGTCATCCCCCGCAACCGAGGCGGGCGGGGGCAGGCTGTGGGCGAGGACGCCGCCTGGTTGAGCCCTCATCTGCAGGTATCCGACTGGCAGATCGCCACGCAGCGCAACGGCGCGGGTGGTTCCGCGCCGGGAGCGACCCGTTTCGCGCCCACGGCGCTCTCCGCGATGCACCTGTCCGAGGGCTCCGACCCCTACCTGGCACCCGAGCTGACCGCGTTGAACGCCGACCCGGTCTACCTGGACGTGTACGGCCTCGGCGTCCTGACGTATCTGCTGGTGACGGGCAAGGCTCCGGCAGCGAGCCAGGGCGAGCTGGTGGCCCGGCTGGAAGCAGGTGAGGGACTGCGTCCCAGTTCCCTGGTCGACGGTCTCTCGGAGGACATCGACGAGCTGGTGCAGGCGGCCACCGCCTACCGGCCTGACCGGCGCCTCTCCACGGTCGACGAGTTCCTGGAAATGCTGGAGCTCGTCGAGGACATGCTCACCACCCCGGCCGACGCCTCCGACGCGGGCGCTCCCGAGGCGCCGGAGGAGGAGAAGGACCCGCTCGAGGCCGTGGCCGGGGACGTGCTCGGCGGTCGCTGGAAGGTCTGGCGGCGTCTGGGCACCGGTTCGACCAGCCGAGCCTTCCTGGTCCGCGATCTGGAGGCCGAGGCGCGCAAGACGCGTCCGCTGGCCGTGCTCAAGGTGGCGCTGTCCGACAGCCGGGGTGAGGTGCTGGCCCGGGAAGCCGAGGTGATGGGGCGGCTGCGCCCCGACTCGCGCGTCATCCGCCTCGTCGAGCCGCAACCGCTGCGTGTCGCGGGGCGCACGGTGCTCGCGCTCGAATACGTGGGCGACGAGCGCGAGGAGACGACGGAGAGCACCGGACCTGCCGCTGGGCGTCCCCGGCGCCGCGAGGAGACAGTCGCCCGGCAGCTTCGCGAGAGCGGCCGGCTTCAGATCGACCAGTTGGAGGCGTACGGCGACTACCTGTTCGGCGCTGTCGACTTCCTGGAGGGCGAGAGCGTCTGGCACCGCGACATCAAGCCTGACAACATCGCGATACGCGTCCGCCCGAACCGCACCCGCGAACTCGTCCTCATCGACTTCTCCCTGGCCGGATACCCCGCCAAGGAGTACGACGCGGGCACGGACGGCTATCTCGATCCGTTCATCGGCACCCTGACCCGCACCGCATACGACTCGCACGCCGAGCGGTACGCCGTCGCGGTCACACTGCATCAGATGGCCTCCGGGGAACTGCCCAGGTGGGGCGACGGCTCGGTGCTGCCCCGGCAGACGGATTCCAAGGAGTTCCCGTACCCGACGATCGCCGCTGACGCCTTCGAACCCGCCGTACGCGACGGCCTGGTCCGCTTCTTCCGCAAGGCCCTGCACCGGGACGCCGCCCAGCGCTTTCCCGAGCTGAAACCGATGCGGGACGCGTGGAAGCGGATCTTCCTGGACGCTTCGCAGACCGTGCCGTCCAGCCATCGATCCCGGCACAGCAGCCACCCGGATCCGTCCGGCAAAGCAGCGGAAGAGGCGACCGCCGGGCAGCGGCAGCCCGCCATCGCGGACGCCGAACCGCTCTCCGCCGAGCAGCAGCGGGAGCAGCTCGCCCAGCAGGTCACCCGGGACACGCACCTGTCGGCCGCGGGCCTCACACCGGCCGCCGAGTCGTTCCTGTACGGCCTCGGCGTCACCACCGTCGGCGGTCTGCTCGACTACAGCCGCCGCAAGCTCCTCAACGCACCGGGGCTCGGTGCGAAGACCCGCGGCGAGGTCCAGCGCCGACAGCGGCAGTGGGGCGACCTGCTGCGTGAGGAGCCGCTCTCCCCCTTGACGCCGCGTGGCCGGGCAGAGGCCAAGGAGGAGCTGGCACAGCTCACAGCAGCCGAGTCGGCGGTCCTGGGGACCCTCACATCGACAGACCGGACGGCCGGTATGTCTCAGGCGGCGCTGCGGGGGGTGAGTCTGGACACGCTGGCCACCCTCCTCGTCCCGGAGCTGAACAACAACGGCTCCAACCGCAACAAGGTGGAGATGGTCCGGCTGCTGCTGCGGCTGCCGGACGAGCACGGCACCCTCCCCCGGATCGGCGTCTGGCCCAAGCAGAAGGAGGTCGCAGACGCGCTCGGCCTGTCCGCGGGCCGCATCCCGCAGATGCTCAAGGAAGAGCGCAAGCGCTGGAAGAAGCTTCCCGCCGTGCGGGCGCTCCGCGCCGAGATCATGGATCTGCTGGTCGGCTTGGGCCGCGTCGCCTCGGCCGCCGAGATAGCCGACGCACTGGTGCTCCGGCGCGGCACCCAGCTCCCCGAGCGGGCGCAGCGGCGTGCACTGGCCCTGGCGGCGGTCCGCGCCGTGGTCGAGGTCGAACAGCTCGAACCGGAGTCCGCCCAGTTCCAGCACCAGCCCAACCGGAAGGCGACGGAGGAGTCCCTGGGCGCGGGGCTGCTGGCACTGGACGTGCGCGAGGCCGACGAGGAGGCGGGCATCGAAGGCGACCCACCGGACACCCCGACCGCCCCCGGGCTCCTCGACTACGCCACGCGACTGGGCCGCACCGCCGACCGGCTCGCCAGGCTCGACACCCTGCCCACGGCGACGACCGTGCTCGCCGAACTGGGAGCGCTCACCCCGCCCCCGGGCGAGGTGGAGTGGGACGAGCGCCGTCTCGTCGAACTCGCCGCCGCCGCTTCGGCCAACGCGGCGGCCACCCCACGACTGGAGATCTACCCCCGCGACCTGGAGCTGGTACGTGCCCTCCGGCTCACCCAGGCGGGCCTCGTCCGTCTGATCCCCGGCCAGCCGGACGAACGGCAGCCGGGCCTGACCGGGCAGGACGTGCACGAACGCGTCCGGACCCGCTTCCCCGAACTGGTCGTTCCCAACGGACGCGGCGGCACCACACACGACCTGCCGACCGCCGGCCCCCTGACGAAGGCGCTGCGCGAAGCCGGATTCGACCTCACGCTCTCGATGCGCGAGGACACGAAGACGCTGCGCTACCTGCCGACCCGGCTGGACAGCGCGTCCAGCTACCTGACGACCGGAGCGTGGCGGCAGTCGACGGACGTGGGCGAGGCGACCCGCTACGCCGACGACCCGCTGCTGGCCGGCGCCGTCCGCGCGGAGGACCGCCTCAAAGCGTCGGCCCGGCGCGACGGTTACCGAGTGCTGACGGTGCGGGAAGCACGCGCCTGGGAAGCCACCCAGGAGTTGGGCGCAGCCGCAGGCCGCTTCGGCGCGGAGGTCGTGTCGGTAACCGAGCTGTTCCTGGAATCCCTGCACGCGCTGGTTCCGGAGGGGACGAAGCCGACGTGGGAAACGCTCCTCAGGGCGGACGCGGCCGAGCCAGGATCGCGAGGTGCGATGAAGTTCGCGGAATACGCGCGGACGGCATGGGGCTCCGTGGAGCCGCGCGTACGGGAACTGCTGTCCGGTGCCCCCTCTGCCGGCCCTGTGCTGCTGACGGACGCCGCTGTCTTCGCCCGGTACGACGCGATGGGCGTCCTCGACCGGCTCGCGGAGGCGGCCCGGCAGGGCGGACGCGGGCTGTGGCTGCTGGTCCCCCAGGGCGACCCCGCCCGGGAGCCGAAGCTGGGACAGGTCGCCGTGCCGTACCAGGCCGGGCTCGGCGAGTGGATCGAACTCCCTGAGTCCTGGGTGAAGAACGCCCACCGAGCCGGGGCCTGAACGTGAGTGAGTGTGACGCCGTGCATGGCGTGCGGGAACAATTACAAGGAGACGCCACGTGATCGACCGCAAAGCTCTGTTGGACGACCTAAAGCAGCAGGTCAAGGCGGTCGAGAGCGATCTCGCCCGGCAGGTGAAACTGGCGGGCGACGCCGGCGCCCGGTTGCGCGGAGAGTACGACCGTGCCCGGAAGCTGGGGCGTACGGCCGCGACGTGGAACGCCTGGCTCGACGAGCGGGTCACGCAGGTCGCGGTGGCGTGGGTACTCGGAACCGTCTTCGTCCGCTTCTGCGAGGACAACCGGCTGATCCCGGAGCCGTACCTGACGGCTCCGGAAGACGATCGCCGGGACCTGACCCTGGCACGGTACGAGGAATACGTCGCGACGGCCGACGACCCGACCTACCGGGGATGGCTGGAGCGTGCCTTCGATGAGCTGGGCGCCGGGCAGGCGGGCCGATTGCTGTTCGACCGGCGGCACAACCCGCTGTTCCAGGTCCCGCTGTCACACGACGGTGCTCGTGACTTGGTCGAGTTCTGGCGGGCGCGGGACGAGGCGGGTGTCCTCATCCACGACTTCACCGACCCGCTGGAAGAGGACGGCGACGGTACGCGCGGGTGGGACACCCGGTTTCTCGGCGACCTGTACCAGGACCTGAGCGAGGCCGCCCGGAAGACGTACGCACTGCTCCAGACCCCCGAGTTCGTGGAGGAGTTCATCCTCGACCGAACAATGGACCCGGCGGTGCGGGAGTTCGGCTACGAGCGCCTGCAGATGATCGACCCCACGTGCGGGTCGGGACACTTCGTGTTGGGTGCCTTCCGGCGGTTGGTGCGGTTGTGGGCGGAAGGCCGCCCCGGCGTCGACGTGCACCAGCGGGTACGGGCCGCGCTGGATTCGGTGCACGGCGTGGATGTGAATCCGTTCGCGGTGGCCATCGCACGGTTCCGGTTGCTGGTTGCGGCGATGGCTGCGAGCGGGATGCGGACGCTGGCGGAGGCCGGGCAGTACGAGTTGCCCGTGCACCTGGCGGTGGGCGACTCGCTGATCAAGCACCGGCAGGGGAGTCTGTTCGACAGCGCGGAGGTCGAGGGCGCTGACGAACTCGCGGACTTCAAGTACGAGACGGAGGACGTCGATCACCACCCGGGCATATTGGAGCCCGGGCGGTACCACGTGGTGGTGGGGAATCCTCCGTACATCACGGTGAAAGACCGCAAGCTGAATGAACTGTATCGGGAGCTGTACAGCGCTTGCGCGGGGACGTATGCCCTGTCGGTGCCGTTCGCGCAACGGTTCTTCGAGCTCGCGATGGAGGGCGAGAAGGAAAGCGGACTCGGGTACGGGATGGTCGGCCAGATCACGGCGAACTCGTTCATGAAGCGGGAGTTCGGGGCCCGGCTGATCGAGTCGTACTTCGCGCACGAGGTGGAGCTGACGGAGGTCATTGACACCTCGGGGGCGTACATTCCGGGGCACGGCACGCCTACGGTTATTTTGGTGGGAAGGCGGCGTGGTGGGAACGCGCGGTCCGGGCGGATTCGTACGGTGCGAAGCATTCAAGGCGAACCCGGGGCACCGAAGGCTCCGGAGGATGGGCTGGTCTGGCGGGCGATCGCGAAACAGATCGATGAACCGGGCTCTGCAAGCCAGTGGGTCTCGGCGGACGACCTCCAGCGCGGACGCTACTTTGACAAGCAGCCGTGGATCCTGGGCGATGGTGGGCTCGAAATGGTTGAGCAACTTGACGCTAGTGCAAATAAGAGGCTTTCGAGTATCACCTCAGAGATAGGCACTGGCGCGGTCACCAGGGAAGACAATGCATACATGGTTGGTGGCGGACACTTGCGGCGGTCCCGAGTCGCAAAGGACCACCAGCGGTACATTGTCGAGGGGACCGAAGTTCGCGATTACTCAATTGGTGAGGCCACAATGTCTTTGTGGCCGTACTCGCCGGAGACACTGAACGCTACGGCTTCTCCATCTGTTGAGCACTGCCTCTGGCCTTACCGTCTGCTACTACGCAGGCGAGTCGCTTTCGGAAAGACTCAACTCGCGCGTGGTCTCACATGGTTCGAATATTCGATGTTTTTCACTTCCCGCTATCGAGCCCCTTTCACCATACCGTTTGCCTTCGTGGCAACACATAATCATTTTGTGCTGGACCGAGGCGGGAAGGTATTCAAGCAGTCTGCGCCGGTGATCAAGTTGCGGGATGAGGCCAGCGAGGAAGAACACCTACGACTGCTCGGGTTGCTCAATAGCTCCACCGCCTGCTTCTGGCTGAGAATGGTGAGCCACAAAAAGGGCGGGAGTCCTGAGTCAGGCGGAGGTCAATCTGACCAGCCATGGTCGTGGAGCTACGAATTCACGGGCACCAAGTTGGAAGAGTTCCCTCTGCCTGCCTTTTATCCGACTTCCCACGCCTCTGCCTTGGACTTCCTCGTACAACGACTTGCCAGTACTAGTCCCGCTGACATCACATCGAAAGCCACTCCAACGTCCAGCCGTCTCCGCGAAGCTCACACAACCTGGCACTCCACCCGCGCCAAAATGATCGCCCTCCAGGAGGAGCTCGACTGGCAGGTCTACAGCCTTTACAACCTGCACCCTGAAGACCTCCGCGTCTCCGAGGACCCCGACTCACCCGACATTCCGGAACTCGCACTCGGTGAACGCGCCTTCGAGATCGTGCTCGCGCGTAAGGTCGCCGCAGGCGAGGCCAGCGGTGAGTGGTTCAAGCGGCACAACTCGACACCCATCACCGAGATCCCCGAGCACTGGCCGGCCGCGTACCGCGAGGTCGTCCAGAAGCGGATCGACGCCATCGAGTCGTCCCGGGCCATCAACATGGTGGAACGGCCCGAGTACAAGCGTCGCTGGGCGACGGAAGGCTGGGACGCGCTTCAGGAGAAAGCCCTGAAGTCCTGGTTGCTGGATCGAATGGAGAACAAGGAGCACTGGTACGACGAGAGCGGGATGCCTGCTCTCGTCACGCTCTCCCGCCTCACCGACACCCTCTCCCAGGACGAGGACTTCGCGTCGGTCGCGAAGATCTACGCACCCCGCAAAGAGCTGGCCACCGTCGTGGCCGAGCTGATCACGGACGAGCACGTGCCGTTCCTCGCCGCCCTCCGCTACAAGCCCTCCGGGCTCAAGAAGCGTGAGGACTGGGAACATGTGTGGGACCTGCAGCGGCAGGAGGACGCCGCACCGGACGAGCCCACCAAGAAGAAGATCCGCGACAGCATCCCCGTACCGCCCAAGTACACGTCTGCAGATTTCCTCCGCCCCTCCTACTGGCGGGCGCGCGGCAAGCTCGACGTGCCGAAGGAGCGCTTCACCTCGTACGGCCAGAGCAACGTGGCCACTCCCGGCCTGTACGGGTGGGCCGGGTGGGCCCCCCCCCCCCCCCCCCCCCCCCCCCCCCCCCCCCCCCCCCCCCCCCCCCCCCCCCCCCCCCCCCCCCCAGCCCACCAAGAAGAAGATCCGCGACAGCATCCCCGTACCGCCCAAGTAC
>NZ_JASKYT010000759.1:0-1172 GCF_041028275.1 Streptomyces sp. PU-14G | reverse complement strand
ACCGGTGACCGCGGCGCGGCAGCGGCGGCGGGGCCGCGGTGGCTGCAACGCTGCGAACTGCCCTCCGACGCCCGTTTCTTCGGGCTCGGCGGTCGGGCCGACGGGCCCCGGCTGCACTCGCGTTCGTACCGCCTGTGGAACACCGCGCCCGGCCCGTCGGGCACCGAGGCCGGCCCGCCGGGGCTCGCGCCCGGTGCCCGGTCGGTGACGATGCCGCTGCTGGTGAGCGTGGCGGACGCGGGCACGCTCCTCGTCTTCCACGACAACTCCTGGGACGGGCGGGTGGACCTGCGGGAGGGTGCTGAGGGCCTGGGCTCCGGGCACGACCGTCCGGGGCGGTGCGAGGTGCGGATGACGGGCGGTCCGCTGCGGTACTGGGCCGTGGCCGGCGCGCCCTCCCGGGTGCTGCACGGCTGGGCCGCGCTGACGGGCGCCCCCGCTGTGCCGCCCGGCTGGGCGCTGGGGTACCAGCACGCGCTCGGCGCCGCCGTCGACGAGCGGCGGCTGCGGCGGGCCGCCGAGGGCCGGAGCGCGCTCGGGCTGCCGCTGCGGGCGCTGCACCTCGACGAGGCGCCGCCCGGCTCGCACGGCTCTCCCGCGGCCGAGGCCCGCAAGGCGGGCGCGGGTCCTGCCGCCGGGCTGCGGCCTGGTGGGGTGCGGCCTGGCGGGCTGCGGCCTGGTGGGGTGCGCCTGGTGTCGTCTGTCGGGCCGGCGGTGCGGGCCCGGGCGGGTGATCCGGTCTTCGACAGCGGACGCGCGGCGGACGTGTTCGTACGGGAGGCGGGGGGTCGTGTGGTGCTCGGGGGCGCGCCCGCCGGTGAGGCGGTCTTCCCCGACTTCACGGACCGGCGGGTGCGCAAGTGGTGGGGTGCGCTGTACGCGGAGCGATTGGAGCAGGGGTTCGCCGGGGTGTGGCACACCGCGGACGAGCCCGTCTCGCTGTGTGCGTTCGGCGACCGGACGCTGCCGCGTTCGGCGCGCCACGCCCTGGAGGGCCGGGGCGGCGACCACCGGGAGGCCCACAACGTCTACGCGCTGACGATGGCCAAGGCCGCCTGTGCGGAGCTCAGGGAACTGTGTCCCGAACAGCGCCCCTTCCCCCCCCCCCCCCCCCCCCCCCCCCCCCGCTGTACGCGGAGCGATTGGAGCAGGGGTTCGCCGGGGTGTGGCAC
>NZ_JASKYT010000758.1:0-688 GCF_041028275.1 Streptomyces sp. PU-14G | reverse complement strand
GCCCCTCCGCCCGGCGCCCATCCGCCCGGCGCTCCCCGCCCCGCGCCGTCGCCCACGCTGCTGGCCGTCCTGGCCAGCAGGCACAGCGCGGGGGAGAGCCTGGGGCGCCTCGGCTGCTGGGAAGAGGCGTACGAGGCGCACGCCGCGGTCGCCGCCGAGCGGCACGATCTGCTCGGCACCTGCCACCCCGACACCCTCGCCAGTCGCTTGGCGGCCGGACACGCGCTGGGCCGGCTCGGCCGCTGGGAGGAGGCCTGGGAGCTGTGCCGCGGCGTGGCGCTGGACCGCGCCCGGATCTTCGGGGACGAGCACCCGCACACGCTGTCGGCCCGCGAGGAGAGTGCCGTCTGTCTGCGCCGGCTCGGCCGTGCCGCCGAGGCCCTGGAGCTCAGCCGCGACCTGGTCGCGGTGCGGACCAGGGTGAGCGGCCCGGCCGACCCGGCGACGCTGCGGGCCCTGAGCGGGCTGGGTGCCGGCCTCGGCTGCCTCGGCCGCTGGGACGAGGCGCTGGACGTGCACCGGCACGTGACCTCACTGCGCCACCGCGTGCTGGGCCCCGCCGATCCCGAGACCCTGGCCAGCAGGAACGAGGAGGCGCACTGCCTGGAGCGGCTGGGCCGCGGCGAGGAGGCCGCCCGGGTCTACCGGGCTCTCGCGCTCAGATCGTGAGGGCGGGTGGGTCCTGYCC
>NZ_JASKYT010000757.1:0-607 GCF_041028275.1 Streptomyces sp. PU-14G | reverse complement strand
GCGGGCGGCCACACCTCCAGCTCCGTCTCCCCGCCCCGCCCCCGTACCGGCACCGCCGCACCGGCGCGGGCCAGTACCGGAACCCGGCCCAACGGCGCCGCCACCCGTACCGTCGCCGGCCCCTCGTACGAGCGAGTGGTGGCGGTGTCGTACCAACGTCCCGCGGGAAGCCGTACGGGACGCTCACGCGCCCCCGGCTCCAACACGGGCGCCACCAGCAGCGCGTCCCCCAGCAGGAACGCGTCCTCGCAGTCCCGCAGCCGCCGGTCCCGCGGGTGCTGCCACCACACAGGACGCACGTACGGCGCACCCGTGCGGTGCGCGAGCTGAGCGAGCGTCATCAGGTACGGTGCCAGCCGCTCGCGCTCCGCCAACGCCGCCCGCACATGGTCCAGCACCTGCGGGCAGGACTCCCACGGCTCCCCCTCGGCCTCCTCGGCGGCCCGGGTACGGAAAAGCGGCAGATACGCGCCCAGCTGGAGCCCCCGCAGATACAGCTCAGGCGACACCTGTGCCGCCGCCTCACCGACGTCGGGCCCGGCGTACGGCACGCCGCACAGGCCCAGCCCCAGCACCAGCGACAGCGCCGCCCGCAGCCCCTCCCAGC
>NZ_JASKYT010000756.1:0-722 GCF_041028275.1 Streptomyces sp. PU-14G | reverse complement strand
CGTCCCCGACCCCTCACCGCCGCCCGCGCGACCCTCGCCCTCGCCCTCACCGGCATCGCGGGCGCGCTCTCCCTCGACGGCACCGCCCACGCCGACAAGGCCGGCACCGAGACCCCCGCGAACAGGGCTCCGGCCGACAATGCGCCCGCCGACGATGCATCCGCGGGCGAAGCCGGCGTCAAGGCGAAGGTCGACCGGCTCCACCGGGAGGCCGAGAGCGCCACCGAGGCGTACAACGGCGCCCACAGGAAGGCGGAGGCCGCACGCGACGAACTGGATTCGCTACGCGACGAGGCCGCACGCACACAGGCCGGGCTCAACAGCGCCCGGAAGGCACTCGGCGGTTACGCCGCCCAGCAGTACCGCGAGGGCAGCGGCATCGCTCCCACCCTCCGGCTCGCTCTCTCCGCCACCCCGTCCGACTACCTGGAGCACGCCGCGCTGGCCGAACGGGTCGGCGACCGCAGGTCGACGACCGTGCGCCGCACCGCAGCCCGCACCCGGCAGCTGGCACAGCTGCGGAAGGAGGCGGCAGGCGCCTCGGCCGAACTGGACAGCTCGGCCGAGGCGGCGCGCCGCCACAAGTCCGCCGTCCAGCGCAAGCTGCGCGCGGCGCGGCGGCTCCTGGACACCCTCACGGCGCAGCAGCGCGCCGACATCCTCGACGAACCCGCGAGCCCGCCCCCCACGGACGGGGACGGGAACGGGAACGGGGGCAGGGG
>NZ_JASKYT010000755.1:0-884 GCF_041028275.1 Streptomyces sp. PU-14G | reverse complement strand
CTTCGGCGCGGCCCGGGACGCCCGCGCCGCACGCGCCGCGCGCGAAGCGCAACCGGACGAGGTGGGTGAGCCGGCGGCGGCGCGGGCCCACGAGCGCGGGGGCGCCGACGTGGCCGCGCACCCGGGGTCAACCGGATCGGGACCGGCCCCGCCCGAACACCGTCACCCGCCAGCCGTCCGCCGGCCCGGCCCCGCACCCGGCCGTCCCGTCCGCCCGCACGGCCGTCCCAGCCCAGCGGTCCGCTGACGGTGGCCGGGCGGTGGCCGATACCGACCAGAGACGGGCCGACGCCGACGAGCGACCGGCGGGCACCGGCCAGGAGGCGGCGGATGCCGACCCGCGACCGGACGAGGCCACGCAGCGCTTGGGCGTCTTCTCCCCGCGCTCTTCGGATGCCGAACAGAGGCAGGCTGGTGTCGACCAGGCGGCGGACGGCGCTGCGCAAAGTGCCCCCGGCCCCGGCCCCGGCCCTGGCAACGGCAACGGTACCGGTATCGGTCGGGGTCCGGACGACGGCGCCGTGCGGAACGGGATGCCCGCCGGATATCCGGCGCCGCCGACGCAGCCGCCGCATGTGCCGCCGCTCCCCCAGGCCCCGCCGGTCCCGCCCGTAGCGGGGCCGGTGTCGGAACTGGAGCCGGCCTGGTACCCGATGCCCGACGGCCCGGCAGCCGAAGCGAGCACGCGCCTCGACGCGAACACGTACCCCGACGGGAGCACGCGCCCCGACGGGAGTACGCGCCCCGACGGGAGTACCCGTCTCGACGCGAACACGTACCCCGGTCCGAATCCGCGCGCCGACACGTACGCGTACGCCACCACCTCGCCGTCCGCGGACGGTGCGGGGGGCGGGGGCGTGGACGGSGAGGTGGTGGCGTACGCG
>NZ_JASKYT010000754.1:0-658 GCF_041028275.1 Streptomyces sp. PU-14G | reverse complement strand
CGCCGCACCCGTCCGCGCGTCAGGACTCCGCGCCGTCACCGCCCGCCCCGGACGATCCGTCCCCAGCGGTCTCCATCGCGAACAGCACCATCGTCGCGCTGACCCGTACCGCCCCGTCCGTACCCGGCGGCAGGGCCTCGTCGTGGAGCACTCCGCCCAGCTCCCTGGCGCGCTCGCGCACGTCCTCCCACACCTGGGGAGGCAGCCAGACCTCGGCGTCCGTCATCTCGCCCCGCACGGAGGTGTCGCGCTGCGCCGTGCGCCGGCGCAGCTCCTCGCCGAGCGCCCCGGAGAGAGCCAGGTAGGTGTCGACTTCCCGGGCAGCGCCGAGCCGGTCGCCGCTGCCGGGGTCGTGGCGGTACCGCTTGGCAGTACCGCCACGGACGTCGACCTCACCCGCCGCCTCGACGAGTCCCGCCTTGTGCAGCCTGCGCAGGTGGTAACTGACGTTGGCCTGGGTCTGGCCGAGGGCCCGCGCCGCCTCGGCAGCGCTGTGGGCCTGGCCCGTCAGCAGGGAGAGCAGGCGCAGCCGCAACGGGTGGGCGAGCACCCGCAGGTCCGCGACCGCCGCACCCTCCGCGCCCGCCGCGCCCGCCGCGCCCGCCGCGCCCGCCGACGCCTCCGGAGCCGGGGCCGAAGCACGGGCAGGGGCGGGGGC
>NZ_JASKYT010000753.1:0-605 GCF_041028275.1 Streptomyces sp. PU-14G | reverse complement strand
GGCGTACGGGGTGAAGGGGGACTGGGCGGCGGGACACCACACGGGCATCGACCTCGCCGTCCCGGAGGGCACGCGGGTGAGGTCCGTCGGCCCGGGGACGGTGGTCTTCGCGGGCTGGTCCGGTGACTACGGCAAGGCCGTGACCGTCCGCATGGTGGACGGCAGGTACACCCTGTTCGCCCACCTGTCGCACGTCGCGGTGACCGTCGGCGGTACCGTCCACCCCGGCACCCCTCTGGGCCGCTCCGGCAATACGGGCCGGTCCACCGGCCCCCACCTGCACTTCGAGGTACGGGCCCAGCGCGGCTACGGCAGCGACATCGACCCCGTCCGCTACCTCGCCGGCCACGGCGTCCGCCTGGTGTGAGGCGGGCGGTGAGGCGGACGGTGACGCAGCGGCGACGCACCCCGTGCACGCCCCGGCTCGTGTCCCTGCTGGCACCCGCGCTGGTGCTGGCCGCCCTCACCGTGGCGGCGACCGCACCACCGCCGTCGAGCCACCACGCCCGGCCTCGGCCGCAGGCACCGGCTCAGGGCAAGGTCCTAGGCGAGGGCCATGACAAGGGTCCGGGCGGCGAGGGTCCGGGCGGCGAGGGGCCGGGCGG
>NZ_JASKYT010000752.1:0-810 GCF_041028275.1 Streptomyces sp. PU-14G | reverse complement strand
GTGCTCAAGACGGCCTGGCTGATGGACACGGACGGCAACCGCGGTGCCCACACCGAGATCCAGGCCATCAAGATCGCCACCCCGCGGGCCGTGGTGGGCATCATCGACGACGCGGTGCAGCTGCACGGCGCGGGTGGCGTCTCGCAGGACCCCTGCGGCTGGCCGACGGGCCCGACGAGGTGCACCAGCGGTCGCTGGCCCGTCACAGGTCCCGGTGCCGGCGTCGCCCGCCCCAACTCGCCTGCGGGGGGAAGGAAATCGGCCGTACCGAACGAAGTCGAGCAATGTCGCTCACCCCCGGCCGATGAGTGTGCGGCTTCCGAACTCGCTTGACCACTCGCTGACTTGACGTGATCGCTTCCGTCGGGTTGGGTGATCGGCGACCATGACTCCTCCACCACCGCCGCTCACGTTCCGACGCTCCCCGGACGGCAGGCGGCCCGACCCCGCACTGGACGACGCCCCCTTACGCACGGCGCGCGACGCCTTCGTCCAAGGCCACTGGTCCGAGGCCCGGGCCCTCCTGCAGGAGACCGGCCACGACTGGGACCTGCGCGGCCACCGCGTCATCTGCCTGGCCCTGACACCCGCGGGCGAGGCGTGGACCCGCGAGTGGCTGCTGACCGAGCCCGGCAGCCAGGACGCCGCCCTCCTGCTCGCCTGCGCCCTGGCGATGCGCGCCGCACGGGGCAAGGGCGATGCCAACGCCGCCCGCACGGCCCTCGACGCCGCCGCCCGCGCGGCCCCCCAGGACCGCGCGCGACGCCTTCGTCCAAGGCCACTGGTCCGAGGCCCGGGCCCTCCTGCAGG
>NZ_JASKYT010000751.1:0-857 GCF_041028275.1 Streptomyces sp. PU-14G | reverse complement strand
SGCGTGGAGGGCACGGGGCCGGGCGCAGGCGCGGAGCCAGGCGCCGGCGCGGGGCCCCCGTCGAGGGCCGTCGGCTCCGGGGCCGGTGCCGCCATCGGCGCCACGTCCTCGTCGGCTTCCGCCGCCAGGACGGTGGCGGCCTGCACCGCGAGGGAGGCGCTCACGCGCCGCGGGAGCCAGCCCGGGACGAGCAGGCTCGCGGCCCGGCCGCCTCCGGGCCCGTCGAGCACCGTGTCGCCCGCCGTGTGACCGCCCTGCGGGGCGACGCTGCCCCACGGGGCCGCCGGCCCGCCGTCCACCAGCGTCGCCTCGGGCCCCCGGACCGACGGCGGCTGTGAGGACGCGGTCACTGGCGACGTCGTCGGCGACGCCGTCGGCGGTGTCGTCGGTGATGCCGGTACCGGTGCTGGTGGCGTCGTTGCCGGTGGCGTTGGTGGTGTCGTCGGCGGTGGCGGTATCGAGGCCGGCACGGAGGTCGGCGGCTGCTCGCGGGGCGGTGGCGACTGCTCGCCGGGCCTTGGCGACCGCTCGCCGCGGGACAGTGGGGAAACGCGCGGGTCCGGCGGCACGAATCCGGGGGGAAGCGGGGCGCAGGCCGCCAGTGCTGTCAGGAAGTCCGTCGCTGGCGGGCGTGCCGACGGGTCCTCGGCCAGGCAGGAGGCGAGCAGTTCGCCGAACGGGCCGTCGGGCAGTCCGGCAGGGGCGGCTCGCCCCGTCGAGAGGGGTGCGGCTGTGTCCAGCTGTCCGGTCGCCGCGTAGGCGAGGACGGCTCCGAGGCCGTAGATGTCGCCGAGGGGGCGGGGTCGGCCGCCCGTGACCTGTTCGGGGGCGAGGAAGGGGGCGGGGGCGGCCGCCCG
>NZ_JASKYT010000750.1:0-796 GCF_041028275.1 Streptomyces sp. PU-14G | reverse complement strand
GGCGTGGGGGCGGTCGTCACCCTCGGTGCGCTCGTCCTGTTGGCGGCGGGCGGTGCCGTGCTGGTGAGCAGGCGGGGCCGCAAGCGGCGGGAGCGGCAGGAGCGGGCCGGTCTGGAGGCGCTGCGTCCGGTCGTGGACGAGGACATCACGGCGTTCGGCGAGGAACTGGGCCGCATCGGGTTCGACCCGACGGGCCCGGACGCGAGTGCGGAGGCGCGGGAGGACTACACCGCGGCTCTGGACGCGTACGAGGAGGCCAAATCCTCCATGGCCGGGGCGCGCCGCGCCGGTGACGTGCGGGGGGTGAGTGAGGCGCTGGAGCGAGGCCGGTTCGCGCTCGCCACGCTGGACGCGCGGCTCAAGGGCGAGGCGCTGCCCGAGCGCAGGCCGCCGTGCTTCTTCGACCCCCGGCACGGGCCCTCGGTCGAGGACGTGGCGTGGACGCCGCCGGACGGAGGCGCCGAACGTACGGTCCCGGTCTGCGCCGCGGACGCCACCCGGCTGGCGGACGGGCTGGAGCCGTCGGCCCGCCAGGTCGGTACGCCGGGCGGCCCGCGCCCGTACTGGGACGCGGGACCGGTGTACGCGCCCTGGGCGGCCGGATACTTCGGCGGCGGTCTGCTCCCGGGGATGCTCATGGGCACCCTGCTGGGCAGCAGTCTCTTCGGGCCGTACGGCTACGGCGCCGACGGGTACGGAGGGTACGGCGACGGTGGCGACTTCACCGGAGGCGACGTCTCCGGCGGCGACTTCGACTCGCGCGACTTCGGCGGCGGCTTCGGGGACGGTGGGGGTG
>NZ_JASKYT010000075.1:0-25736 GCF_041028275.1 Streptomyces sp. PU-14G | reverse complement strand
TGGCAGGACGCCCCGCGCCCTGCGGCTGASCMCGRSMCGGGCGGGCGCGGGGCGTCCTGCCAACGGGTCGCGCCCGCCCGTGTCGGGGGGCGCGGCCCGGTCCGTCACTCCACAGGCCGCGCCCGCTCCACGAGCGCCTCCAGGTCCGCGCCCGAGGGCAGGGTCCCGAACGCGGCACCCCAGTCGCCGCCCAGCCGGGAGGCGCAGAACGCGTCGGCGACCTCGGGCGGCGCGAAGCGCACCAGGAGCGAGCCCTGGAGAACCAGCGCCATCCGCTCCACGAGCCGCCGCGCCCTCGCCTCGATGCCGTCCAGGTCGGCGAGCTGGGTGAGCACGTCCTTGACCGCGGCGTCGAGCCGGTGGTCGGCGCCGTGCGCCCGCCCGATCTCGCCGAGGAAGGCGTCCAGCGACCCGGGCGAGCGCTGGAGGGCCCGCAGCACGTCCAGCGCCTGCACGTTGCCCGAGCCCTCCCACAGGGAGTTGAGCGGCGACTCGCGCAGCAGGCCCGGCATCGGCGACTCCTCCACGTAGCCGTTGCCGCCCAGGCACTCCAGCGCCTCGCCCGCCAGCGGCACACACCGCTTGGTCACCCAGTACTTCGCCGCCGGCAGCGCCAGCCGCAGGAACGCGCGCTCCGCCTCGGCGCGCTCGCCGCCGCCCGCCACGCTGTCGTGCGCCGCCGCCAGGCGCAGCCCCAGCGTCGTGGCCGCCTCCGACTCCAGCGCCAGGTCCGCCAGCACGTTGCGCATCAGCGGCTGCTCCACGAGCGGCTTGCCGAACACCGAGCGGTGGACCGCGTGGTGCACGGCCTGCGCCACGGACTGGCGCATCAGCGCCGCCGAGCCCGTCACGCAGTCCAGCCGGGTGGCCGCCACCATCTCGATGATGGTCGCCACCCCGCGCCCCTCCTCGCCCACGCGGCGCGCCCACGTCGTCCCGTCGAACTCGACCTCGCTGGAGGCGTTGGAGCGGTTGCCCAGCTTGTCCTTGAGCCGCTGGATGCGGAAGCTGTTGCGGGTGCCGTCCGGCAGCACACGGGGCACCAGGAAGCAGGTCAGCCCCCCGGGGGCCTGCGCCAGCACCAGGAAGACGTCCGACATCGGCGCTGAACAGAACCACTTGTGCCCCAGCAGCGTGTACTCGGCGCCGTCCGTGCCCGCGCCGGTCAGCGGGGTGGCCTCCGTCGTGTTGGCCCGTACGTCGCTGCCGCCCTGCTTCTCCGTCATGCCCATCCCGGCGATGGCGCCCAGCTTGGCGCTCGCGGGACGGTCCAGGCCGTAGTCGTAGCGGTGGGAGGTCAGCAGCGGCTCCCACTCGGCGGCCAGCGCCGGGTCCTGGCGCAGCGCCGGCACCGCCGCGTGCGTCATCGAGACCGGGCAGCCGTGCCCCGGCTCCACTTGCGACCACACCAGGAACGCGGCGCTGCGCCTCAGCTGCCCGTCGGGGCGCGAGAACGGGTCCGTCAGGCCCGCGCCCACCGCCCGCTCCATCAGCTGGTGCCAGGCCGGGTGGAAGTCCACCTCGTCGACGCGGTGCCCGAACCTGTCGTGGGTGCGCAGCACCGGAGGGTTGGCGTTGGCCTGCCTGCCCCACTCCTGTGCCTGCGCGGAACCGGCCGCCCGGCCCAGCTCGGACAGCTCGGCGCGCACCTGCTCGGCACGCTCGGGGGCCACGTGGCGGGCCACGCCCTCGGCGAGCGCGGAGTCGGCCGCGAAGACGTCGTAGTCGACCAGCGGCGGGGCCTGATTGGTCACGGTGTGAGTCGAGGGTGGCATGGCAGATACGTTAAAGACGTGCGTGCAGTCGAGGAAACCCCTGAGCAGACCGTCGCGGAGGGCCCGAAGTGGGCCCCGCGGCGCTCCCGCGGCCAGTTGCGGCGAGCGCGGGTCAAATACCGCGACGTCCCCAAACGGAGGATGGCGTGGCTGCTGCTCAAGGACACCGTGAACTCCTGCATGGAGTACCGCGTCCTCGGGCTGGCCGCCGAGGCGGCGTTCTTCACCCTCATCTCGATCCCGCCGCTGCTGCTCGGACTCATCGGCTCCCTCGGCTACCTCGACTGGATCGGCGCCGACACCGTCGACACGCTCCGCCAGAACACCCTCGACGCCTCCGCCACCGTGCTGTCCGACAAGGGCGTCGACCAGCTCGCCCGGCCGCTGATCGACGACGTGATCAGGGGCGGAGGCCCCGACGTGATCTCCCTCGGCTTCGCGCTCGCCCTGTGGTCGGGCTCCCGCGCGGTGAACGTCTTCATCGACACCATCACCGTCATGTACGGGCTTGACGGGCGGCGCGGCATCGTCAAAACCCGGCTGCTCGCCTTCGGCCTCTACCTCGTCGCGCTGGTGATCGGCGCGGTCGCCCTGCCGCTGATGGTGGCAGGACCCGACGCGGTGCTGCGGCTCGTCCCGCAGGCCGAGTGGGTGGTCGGCGCCTTCTACTGGCCGGTCGTGCTGCTGCTGTCCATCGTCTTCCTGACGACGCTGTACCACGTGTCGGTGCCCGTGCGCTCCCCCTGGCGGGAGGACGTCCCCGGCGCCCTGGTCGCGCTGGTCATGTGGGTGCTGTGCAGCTTCCTGCTGCGGCTGTACCTGACCAACACCGTCGAGGGACCGACCATCTACGGATCGCTCGCGGCGCCCGTGGCCGTACTGCTGTGGATCGGCGTGTCGGCGTTCGCCGTGCTGGTGGGGGCCGCCGTCAACGCGGCCATCGACCACGTGTGGCCCTCGGTCGCGACCGCCGCGGCGCGGCGGGCCAACGAGCGGCGGCGGGAGGAGGCAGCCGCGGAGGTCGTCGCCGCCGTCGCCGCGCGCCGGCGCGCCGCAGGCGAGGACGAGCCGGGGGGCGAGGACGCCCCGTCCGAGTTTCCGGAGCGCTGGACGAAGTTCCTGCCGCCCTCGGATGTGCGGGGGCGGTTGCTGCGACCGCGGGCCCGTGACCACGACGAGCGGGACGGGGTCTCCCGGGGCGGGGTCTCCGACGGCGACGGCCGGTCGAAGGGGGCCGACGGCCGGTGAGGGGCGGGCCGGCCGGCGCGCAGCAGATCCGGCCCGCCCCGGGCGGCTTCCTCCCAAGAGGCGGCGGTTTTCGGCGAAGCGGCGGCTGCCCGGCGAAGCGGCGGCTGCCCGGCGAAGCGGCGGCTGCCCGGCGAAGCGGCGGCTTCTGGAAAAAAGCGGTGGCTTCCGTCGCGGGGCCGCGCTACCTTCTCGGTGATCGCGCGACGGCACCAGCCGTCGCCCGCACGGGACGAGAAACGGAGGTGTGACCGATGGCTGTCTCCCCGCAGGGCGCTGCCCTCTTCCAGACCGTCACATCCACCTCCGCGGCCACCGGCTGACCGCGCTTCTCGCGCGCCGGGGCCGCCCTTGTGAAGGGCCACACCCTTGTCACACAGTTCCCACCCTTCTCACAGCCCGCACACGTCCTCGTCCCCGCGCCCCGACTTCTCCCGCCTGGCCCCCTACGGCTGGGACGACGACTGGGCGACCGCGTACGCCGACGCCGTGGCCGACTCGTCCGCCGCGGACCCCGCCCCCGTGCCCGGCAGGGTGGTACGGGTCGACCGGGGCCAGTGCGACCTGGTCACCCCGGTCGGCACGGTGCGCGCCGACACCGAGTTCGTCGTCCCCCGCGACCCCATGAGGGTGGTCTGCACGGGCGACTGGGCCGTCGTCGACGCGGACGGGGCGCCGCCGTACGTCCGCTCCCTGCTGCCGCGCCGCACGGCGTTCGCCCGCTCCACGTCCTCCAAACGCTCCGAGGGCCAGGTGCTGGCCGCCAACGTCGACCACGCGCTGATCGCCGTGCCCCTCGCCGCCGAACTGGACCTCGGCCGCATCGAACGGTTCCTCTCGCTGGCCTGGAGCAGCGGCGCCCACCCCGTGCTCGTCCTCACCAAGGCGGATCTCGTACCGGACGCGACCGCCCTCGCCCACCTGACCGCCGACGCCGAGACCGCGGCGCCTGGGGTGCAGGTGCTGCCCGTCAGCGCGGAGACGGGGGAGGGCATCGACGTGCTCGCCGCCGTCCTCGCGGGCGGCACCACCGCGCTGCTCGGTCAGTCGGGCGCGGGTAAGTCCACGCTGGCCAACGCGCTGCTCGGCCGGGTGGCGCAGACGGTGCAGACCATCCGCGACCGGGACGGCAAAGGACGGCACACCACGACGACCCGCAACCTGCTGCCGCTGCCCGCCGCGGGAGGAGGCGGCGCCCTCATCGACACCCCCGGGCTGCGCGGCGTCGGCCTGTGGGACGCCGAGGAGGGGCTCGGTCAGGCGTTCGCGGAGATCGAGGAACTGGCCGCCCGGTGCCGCTTCCACGACTGCGCACACCACGCGGAGCCCGGCTGCGCCGTCCTCGCCGCTGTCGAGGACGGCACGCTGCCCGAACGCCGGCTGGTCAGCTACCGCAAGCTGCTGAGCGAGAACGTGCGCCTGGCGGCCCGTACGGATGCGCGACTACGTGCCGAACAGCGGCAGTTGTACAAACAGCGGCAGGCACTGGGCCGCCACATGATGGAGCGCAAACGCGGCCCGCACCGCAAGCCGTGACCGGCGCACGGTAGCCGTGGCCCGCGCACGGTAGCCGTGACCGGCGCACGGTAGCCGGGGAGCGCCCACCTCGGAGGGCGGGTGCGGCGGGTGCGGCGGGGCAGAGGGCGGGTACGGCGGGAACGGCCGAGAGCTGTCCCCGCCGTCCCCGCTGCCCGCCCCCGACGGCCATGTCGCATTTCCGCTGGCGAGCGCGAGCGGCACCCTCGCACACTGGGGGTGTGACCACAGACGAGAGCAGGTACGAGGCCGTCCGGAGCAGGGACGCGCGCTTCGACGGGGTGTTCTTCCTGGGCGTGCGCACCACCGGGATCTACTGCCGGCCGAGCTGCCCGGCGGTGACGCCGAAGCGGGAGAACGTGCGCTTCTACCCGACTGCGGCGGCTGCCCAGGGCGCGGGCTTCCGCGCCTGCCGCAGGTGCCGTCCCGACGCGGTGCCCGGTTCCGCCGAGTGGAACGTGCGGGCCGACCTGGTGGGCCGCGCGATGCGGATGATCTCCGACGGCGTGGTGGACCGCGAGGGCGTCGCGGGCCTTGCGGCGCGGCTCGGCTACAGCTCCCGCCAGGTGCAGCGGCAGCTGACGGCCGAGCTGGGCGCGGGCCCCGTCGCCCTCGCTCGGGCGCAGCGCGCCCACACCGCGCGGGTGCTGCTCCAGACGACCGAGCTGCCCGTCACCGAGATCGCCTTCGCCGCGGGCTTCGCGAGTGTGCGGCAGTTCAACGACACGGTGCGGGAGGTCTACGCCCGTACGCCCAGCGCCCTGCGCGCCGCCTCCGTGCGGGGCGGGCACGGGCCCGCGGGGCGCCCCGAGGCGCGGGCGGCCACGGCACGGGACGGAGGTCCGGTCAGCGGGGTGACGCTGCGGCTGGCATACCGGGGCGACTACGCCGCCGGGCAGATGTTCGACTTTCTGGAGCGGCGGGCCGTGCCCGGGGTCGAGGAGGTGCTGGGGCAGCCCGCAGGCCGCACCTACCGGCGCACGCTCAACCTGCCGTACGGCACCGGCGTCGCGGAGGTCGACGAACGCCCGGCGCGCGGCGGCGGCTGGCTCGCCTGCCGGCTGCACCTGGGCGACCTGCGTGACCTGACGACGGCCGTGCAGCGGATCCGGCGCCTGTTCGACCTCGACGCGGACCCGTTCGCCGTCAGCGAGCACCTGCGCCGGTACGAGGCGCTGGCGCCGCTGGTGGAGCGGACCGCCGGGCTGCGTTCGCCCGGCGCGGCCGACGCCCACGAACTGGCCGCCAGGGCGGTGCTGGGCCAACAGGTCACGGTGGGCGCGGCCCGTACCCTGACGGGCCGGCTCGTGCAGGCCTACGGCAAACCGCTGGCGGCCCCCAGCGGTTCGCTCACCCACCTCTTTCCGGAGCCCGCGACCTTGGCCGAGGCGCCGCTGGGCGAGCTGGGCATGCCCGAGACGCGCCGCCGCACCCTGCGTACCGTCGCGGCGGCACTGGCTGACGGCACCGTCGTCCTCGACCCGGGCGCCGACCGTGACGCGACCGAGCGCGCCCTGCTCGCACTGCCGGGAATCGGCCCCTGGACGGCGGGCTACATGCGGATGCGCGCGCTGGGCGACCCGGACGTCTTCCTGCCGGGCGACGTGGGCGTACGGCACGGTCTCGCCCTGGCGGGGGCGGATCTCACGCAGGCCGACCAGTGGCGGCCGTGGCGCTCCTACGCCCTGCACCACCTGTGGCACGCCACCACGCTGGCGGCGCCGCAGCGCGCTGCCCGCGCGGCGTGAGAGCGGACGGAGTTCGCCGTACGGGCTTTTCGACGGGCTCACGCGGGCAACAATGAGCCCATGAACGGGCAGGGGGCACAGAACGGCTCGGACAGCGGCCGTGACCGTGACTGGTGGGCCCGGCTGTACGAGCCGTACACGCCCGACACGGGCCCGACCCGCGCCGGGGACAGCGTCGACGACCGTTTCGCCTCGGTCACCCGCACGCTCGACACCCCGACCACCACCACGGGCGGGCGGGAGCCGCCCGACGCGGCCGAGCCGCCGGGTTCGGCCGAGCCGCCGGGTGCGGCCGAGCCGCCAGGTTCAGGGGAGCCGCCGGGCGCGGGGGAGCCGTCGGGCTCCCCGGCGCTGTTGCCGCTCGCCGAGCCCGACGCGCCGGCCGAACTGGTGCCGGACACCGTGCTGGAGGAAGCGCGGCACGGACGCACGACGCTGCGGGCGGCCTCCTCGCGGGGCGAGGCGGCCCGGGAGGCGGGAGAGCCGCGCGGGGACGCGCTGCTGGTGGCACGGTTCGGCGCGGAAGACGAGGGGCTGGTGTTGGTGGTGGTCGCCACGGGTGCGCGGACGGACGGCGCCAAGGCACACCGCGCCGCGCGCGAGGCCTGCCACGCGCTCGCGGCCGGTGTCGGCCGCAGCGGGCGGCGGCTCGCGGAGGACCTGCGCGCGGACCGGCGCGACGCGCTCAGGCCCGGGTTGCACCGGCTGACCGACCGCACTTTGGGCAGGCTCCGCGCGCAGGCCGCCGCATGGGGGCTGACCCCGGCACAGCACACGGCCGACGTGCGGTGCCTGCTGGTGCCCACCGACCCGCGCTGCCGTGTCCGGGTCTGCTTCGGGGCCGGTGCGGGCGGCCTGCTCCGGTTGCGTGACGGCAACTGGGAAGACGTCGAGCCGCGGCCCACGCCGGCGCCGCCGCCTGCGCCCCGGCCGCTGGGGGACCGCGGTCAGGCGGCGGGCGCGGCCGGTGCCGCCGCTGCCCGGGACGGCTTCACCGCGGCGGAGCTTCCTCCCTCGGCGCTCGCGGAGCCCTTCCGCTTCCGCGTGTGCGGCGCCGAACCCGGTGACGCGCTGCTGCTGGCCTCCCCGGGGCTCGCCGAACCGCTGCGTGCCGAGCCGCCGTTCGCGGACCGGCTCGCCGCCCGCTGGACGGGTGCGGCAGCGGGAGCTTCCGGTCTCGCGGCGTACCTCGGCGACCTCGGGCACCCCGTCCCAGGGCACACGCGCGACCGCACGGGGGTTCTCCTGCAGGAAGACTGAGCGTGGCGCCGTGGGCGGGCGCGCGGGCCTGGGCCACGTGATCAGGACGCTGTCCAGGGACGGCCGTCCGACCCTGCTCGGCGACGCCATCGGCACTACGGGCAAGACCACCAGACCGCGCGCGTCCCGCGGCCGGCCGGCGAGCCCGGCCACCGTCGGCGCATCCGGACCACGCGCCCCTCACCTGGGTCGCGCCCCTCACCTGGGTCGCGGCCCCACCGGTGAGGTGTACTGCGGCGTCGGTTCCCCTTCCGCCTCGCGGTGGCCGCTGTTCCCGGGTCCGCGCGGCAGCACGCCGAGATACAGCATCGCGGCTGCGGCCACCGCTGCCGGCAGTGCCAGCAGCCACTTGCTGAACAGCAGGACCAGCAGCGTGAAGGCCACCGCGATGAGTGCCAGCCACCACAGTGGCCGCCGACGCGGCAGGAGGGCGACGGCCGCGGCCATTCCCGCGGCGGTGACCGTGGCCAGGAACGCCGAGGTGATCTGCATCAGCAGCCCGAGTTCGGTTCCTGCCGCCGCGACCACCATGAGCAAGGCGCCGGTGAGAACGGCCTGGACCAGGAGACTGGACCGAGGCACCTGGCCGGTTCCGGCGCCCTTGGCCAGCCAGCCGGGCAGCGCACCGTCCCGCCCCAGGGCGGCGCCGAGCCGGGCTGCTCCGGCGATGAAGGTGTTGAGGGCACCGAAGGTCAGGCACGCCGCGGCTGCCGCGGTCACGGCACGGGCGCCCGGGCCCACGCCCTGCTCGATCAACAGCATCAGTGGGACGCTGGAGCGGTCGGAGGTCTCGCCGAGCACTCCGACAGTCACCGCAGCCAGCGCCAGGTAGAGGGTGCCCACGACCGCCAGAGTGATGAGCGTGGCGATCCGCAGGTTCCGCCGCGGGCGTGCGAACTCGGCCGAGAGGTGGCTGGCTGCCTCCCAGCCGCTGAAGGCGTAGAACAGCGCTACCGCAGCGGTGCCGACGGAGGCCCATCCCTGCGGCATGAACGGTGAGAAGTTGCTCGACGACATGGCCGGCGCAGCGGTGACGATGGCGGTGACCAGCAGGAGAACGAGCACGGTACACAGCAGTACCTGAATCCGTCCGGAGAGGTGAAGGCCCACGTAGTTGGCCGCGAAGGCGGTAGCGAGCAGGACGGCGGTTCCGAGCAGGGCGGTCCCCCTCCCCGAGCCCAGCGCCGCGGCGACGTACTGTCCACCGATCATGGCGCCCGCCAGAACGCCTGCGGGTACGGCGGCATAGAACCACCATCCGACGCAGGCGGCAGCCCGCGCACCGAAGGCCCGGGCCACGAACGTCGAGACACCGCCGCCGTCCGGGTAGCGGGCGCCCAGTGCCGCGAAGGACAGGGCTACGGGAACGCTCAGGAGCAGCAGCCCTGCCCAGGCGATCAACGAGGCAGGGCCGGCCACGGCGGCTGCGAGGGCTGGCAGGGCGAGCACCCCGGGCCCCAGCACTCCGCCTATGTAGAGTGCTGTCCCGTCACTCAACCCGAGTCTCGTTCTCCGCACGTCGTTCCTCTCCTGTCGTCGAATGTCGACGAAGGTTCGCCAAACCGGCCCTGACGCTAGGTTGTTGGCCGCCTAGTACGCTCGACTGCCGAACCAATGTCGGAGGACGGGGAGAACGGCACGTCGTGGACGAACTTGATTCGGCGATCGTGGCCCGACTCCAGGCAGATGCACGGCAGACCAACAGGGAACTGGCCCGTTCGCTGGGGATCGCACCGTCGACCTGTCTGGAGCGTGTCCGCCTGCTGCGCAAGCGGGGCGTGATCAACGAGTACACGGTGCAGGTGGACCTGCCGTCACTCAACCGCAGCGTGCAGGCACTGGTCGCACTCCAGGTGCGACCGTTGAACCGGCAGGTGATCGAAGAGGTGCGGCGTTCGATGGACGCGCTGGACGAGGTGCTCGCCGTCTACGTCCTGACCGGCGGTGACGACTTCCTCATCCATGTCGCGGTGCCGGACGTGGACCAGCTGCACAGCTTCCTTATCGACCGGCTCAGCGACCGGCGAGAGATCGTCAGCTTCCGCAGTTCGGTGATCTTCCAGCACGACCGGAAACTGGTCGTCCCGCCGCTGCCGTGACACGTCGGAGAGCGCATGGGAACTCGTGTGCTCTGCGGGCCGCCGGGAGAAGGCGGCCCGCACGCGACAGCCCGTCAGGGCGTGTTGCTGAGAGCGAGCCGGGATCGTGTCACTGCTTGACGGCGTGCAGCACGTACATGCCGCGAGAGCCGGCGGCGTGGCGTCGTACGTCGAGTCCGGCCGCGCGGCACTGGTCGGTGAGCCACCGGGGAGACAGGCGGAGCTTGGGGTAGCTGCTGGTCCTCAGCTCCCAGCCGTCGACCTGGCGGGTGTGGACCAGGTCGTGCACGAGGACGGTGTCCTTGTCCTGGTAGTCGAGGAAGCAGGTAAGGATCCGGTCACCGGTGCTGCGGACGGGGATGAACCGCTGTGGGCCGCGGAGTTCGTGGGTCAGGTCCCGGTAGGTGGCCACGAAGCTCCCACCGGGGTGCAGCGCCTTGGCCACGTCCGTGATCAGTACCTGCACGTCCCGACTGCTGGGCAGGTGCGGGAGGGTGTCGCCCATGCACGCGACGGCGGCGAGAGAGCCCGGTGAAGCGAGCCGGGGCAGGGCCCCGCGGATGTCCTGGTGCACGGCGCGGACGGCCTGGGTGTGCCCGGAGCGCAGGGCCAGTTCCGTAAGCTCCTCCAGGAGCCGGGCGCTGGTGTCCACCGCGGTCACGGGAGCGAAACCGAGGGACGCGAGGGCGAGAGTCTGCGGGCCCGGACCGCAGCCGAGGTCCACCGCGGCGGCTCTCTCCTGCGCCGGGACTGCCAGCCCCAACTCACGGAAGAGGTCGGCTTGCGCTGCCGCCGCTTCCTCGATGTCTTCGCCGAGCATCCAGGTGTAGTGCTCGGCGAGCAGGCTGTCGTAATGATCGGCAGCGGTGGCCATACGGGTCCTCTCATGAGACGGATCGGTCAGGTTGCGGAAGTCGGGCTCTTGTCCGTGTTCTGGAGCGCGGGTGCCCCGTGCACGGACGACTCGCCTGTCAGAACCCAGGCGGCGAGATCGAGGAGGTACACGTTCGCCCGAGCACTCTCCAAAGCGCCGCCGAGCGCGGCTCGATACGTCGGCGTCGCCGCCGCGTAACGCTGTCTGCCCGCCGGCGTGATGCTCGTGGTGACCGTCCGCCCGTCGCCGGGCCCGGACGACCGCTCCGCAAGCCCCCGCTCCTCCAGCCGGCCGACCAGACGCGTCACCGTGCTGTCCTTGAGCCCGATCCGATCGGCCAACTCCCCCATCCGCAGGGCGGAACCGTTGTCCGTGCGACTCAGCGCACACAGCGCCCGGTAATCCGACAGCGGCAAGCCGTGCTCATGCTGCAAGGCACCGTCCAACTGCTTCTCCACACGCCCCAGCAGCCGTACCGCCATGCACCATCGGTCGTCCTGTGCATCGTCAGCAGGACGCGGCTCTCGGGAACTCAAGGACTCAGGCATCACGCCACTCTACTTGCTTGGCGAAGCAAGTAGTAGAGCGCACTGTGCCGCGACAGGCCCAACAGCCCGTACACCGAGGTGAATGCCTCGATCTGTACGGGCATCCACGACCGCATGAGCGCTGCTCAGCGGGCGGGGCTCATGCGGCTGCTGGGGGGCCGTGACAGCGACGGGACGACGCTGTTCAACCGGCTGAAGAAGCCCGCCGAGGGCCGACCCTGTCGCACTTCAAGAACCTGACCGAGCGTCTGGAATGGCTGGACGAGCCCGGTGAAACCGACGTGCGGATGGACGGAGTCGCCGCGGGAAAGGTCACCGACTTCGCCGGAGAGGCAGATGCGGCGGACGCCTCGGAGCTGCGGGACTTCGTCCCCGTCAAGCGCATCGCGCTGGTCGCGGCCCTGACGCACAAGGCGCGGATGCGGGTGCGGGACGACCTGGCGACGCTGTTCTGCAAGCGTGTGGCGACGAAGGACAAGAAGGCCAAGGCGGAGCTGGAGGAGATCCGGCTCGCGGAGCGGGAGATCGTCGAGGCCCTGATCGGAAACCACCGCACGGTGCTCAAGCACATCGACGAGGGGGCCCGGCCCAAGAGGCGCTCACGAAGGCCGCGGCCATGACCGCCGAAGTCATCAAACGCACCGTCACCGAAGCGAGGGGGGCGGGCAGCCGACGCGCACCGGACGAGGAGGGGGTGCGCTTGCGTGAGACGGGGATCGGCGCCCGCTCAACGCCCTCGATGTCGATGCCGATCGCGGCCAGCGCGGTCCGGTCGGGGACATTGAGTACGCCCAGGAGGAGGTGTTCGGTGCCGATGCGGCGGTCGCCGCGCAGCCGCGCCTCCTCGTGCGCGGAGCTGACCGCCGTGCGGGCACCCGTTGTGAACTGTACGAACACTGTTGCCTCACTTCCCGTATTTGGCGTGCGCGGACTGGCGTGACAAGCCCAGGGCGTCCCCGATCTGCTCCCAGGACCATCCCTGCTGCCTCGCACGTGCCACCGCGGTCACCTCGACCTGTTCGGCCAGTCGGTGCAGCGCACCGACCGCCCGCAGTCCGACGGCAGGATCGTGCGACCTGATGCGCTCTGAGAGATCTCCCGATTCCATAGCTGTCAGCCTGGGTTGACACGTTGTGCGTGTCAACCCAGACTGACAGCCGGCCGGGGCATTGCCGCAGGATCCTTCCGGCCGCCTAGCTGGCTGCCTGCCGGACCGCAGTTCGGCTGTTCCGGCGCGCCCAGCCCGTTCGGGGCGGGAGCCGCCCTCGGAGCGCCATCCACTCTTGGAGGGCTGATGCAGCAGAAACCGGTGCAAACCCTCCTCCGATGGGCTGGCGCGGCACGGGCTGACCCCCTCCTTGCCTGCGGTGTGATCGCCGGCCCACTGTTTATCCTCACGTTCGTCATCGCTGGCCTCAACCGCGCCGACTACAACCCTCTGCGCCACCCGGTGAGTTCACTCGCCCTGGGCGACGTCGGATGGATACAGGTGGTCAACTTCCTTGCCGCAGGCACCCTTGGTATGGCCTTTGCCCTCGGACTGCGGCGCGCACTTCCGCCTTTCGGCGGATCAACCTGGGGCCCGCTGCTGATCGGGGTATGGGCGACAGGGCTCTTCGGCGCGGGGATCTTCGTCACAGACCCGGTCAGCGGATATCCGCTGGGCACCCCCGACAAGCTCACCCACTACGCCAGCACGCACGCCGCCCTGCATGACGGCGTCTCGTTCGTCGCCTTCATGGCTCTGGCGGTGGCCTGCTTTGTCTTCGCCCGGCGTTTCGCCGGATGGGGCAGGCCGACTTGGGCCCTCTACTCCGCGGCGACCGGCATCGTTTTCACGGTGGCGTTCGCGCTCTCCAATCTTGGCTTCGACCAGACCGAGGGGTTGGTGAACCTTGGCGGGCTATTCCAGCGCATCGCGCTCACCGTCGGCTGGTGCTGGCTGAGTCTGCTCGCCCTTCACCTGCTACGCCACAGCAACCGACAGCCGGCCGACCAGGAGGAGTGAACGCTTCTTGACTCCTCGTGGGGGTGGATGCTCACCGGCGAACCCGCGCCGACCGGACCCGCCCGCCGGGGCGCGAAGCCGCCCGTCTTCCCCGTCGCCGCGATCGACCACCCGGCGCTGCCCGAGGTGCTGGCCGAGCTGGCGGCGGCGCGGGCGGACGAGATGGACGCCGACACCGTCAATCGGGAGGTGTCCATCGCGCGCAAGGCGATCGGCTGGTGGCAGCGCCAGGGCTGGATCGAGTGCGATCCGACGATGGGCATCGAGCGACGACCCGCGCCGCCGGACCGCACCAGGGCTCTCGCGGAGAATCAGATCGCCGCCCTGTGGCGCCTCGACGTCGCACTGCGGGAGAAGACGCAGTGGAGGATGCTCTACGAGTCCGCCGCACGGGCCGACGAGGTGCTGTGCCTGAACGTGGAAGACCTCTACCCGCAGGACAAGCGAGGGAAGATCACCGCCAAGGGCGGGGCGATCGAATGGATTCACTGGCAGTCCGGCACCGCCCAGCTCCTGCCCCGCCTCATCGCCCGCCGCACCCGCGGCCCGCCGTTCCTCACCGACCGCAAGGCGCCGGCCGGAACACCGACACTCGACATGTGCCCGGAGACCGGCCGGGCCCGGCTCTCCTACCGCCGCGCTGAGGAGATCTTCGAGGAGAACACCCGGCTGCTGGCCAACCCCCTCGCCTCACCCGACGACATCGAGGACCTGGACGGCTGGACGCTTCACCGGCTACGTCACAGTGCCCTGAAGCACGACGCGGAGAACGGCACCTCGACCCCGATGCTGCTGGCCCGCTCCCGCCACGCCTCCGTCCGCTCCCTGGAACGGTACGCCCGCCGCATACGTGCTCTCACGCATACGTGCTCTCATCCTGTCGGACACCTCGGCACCCGCCGAGACGCCCGACGGCAGGGCATTCCGCAACCACCTGGCCGACCGGTTGCTGGCCGACGGCATGGCCGACTACGCGGACGACGTCATCGACAAGATGCCGGCCGCCTAGCACGTCACCGCACTGCCAGACGTCGCCGCGCACGTCCTCGGCATGATGCGCGCCACCGACCCCCGTGGTGCCGCGTCCGCGCTGCGGGGCGGGCCGAGCGTCCCGACTACCGCGACACGCTTGCCGCCGCGCGATGCCCGCAGGCAGGGACCGCCGGGACGTCGTAGCCGCGCTCATCGCACCAGCCCGGCCACGTCAGCCGAACTGACGCTCGATTTCGGCCAGTTTCTCCTCCAGGGTGTCCAGCCGCGGGCTCGCGGCGTTGCTCTTCTCGTCCCGTCCCGGGCCACCGGCCCCCTGGTCGCCCTCGGAGCCCTCCCCACGCCGCCGCGCGGCGCCGCCGTCGTCCACGACGGCCTGCAGTGCGGGCCTGCCGCGCGGCGCGGGCGCTGCCGGGGACTCGGCCGCGGGCAGTTGGTTCGCCCCCGCGGCGTCGGAGCCCGGCTCGCCCGTGCCGGCGGCGGGAACGGGGCTCCCGATCTCGACGTCCACACGGCGTGAGCTGTCCGCGCGGCCCCGGCTCCACAACCGGTGCTGCCGGTTGATGGCCTTGACCCGCGCCCGGTCCAGACGCTCCTGGTCCTTGCGGCGCAGCCGCTCCTGCTCGCGCTGTTTGCGGTCGTCGCGCACCTCGTCGACGGCCTCGTCCAGCGTCCGTACGCCCTCCAGCAGCATCAGCGACCAGGCGCCGAACGTCTCGCGCGGCGCGCGCAGCCAGCGCACGATGCGGATCTGCGGCAGCGGGCGAGGTACCAGGCCCTGGTCGCGCAGCGCGGCGCGGCGTGTCTGCTTGAGCGCCCGGTCGAAGAGGATCGCCGCCGACAGCGACATCCCCGCGAAGAACTGGGGCGCTCCGTCGTGCCCGAGGCCGCGCGGCGCGTGCACCCAGTTGAACCACGCGGCGGCCCCCGCGAAGATCCACACCAGCAGCCGGGAGCCGAGCGAGGCGTCTCCGTGGCTGGCCTCGCGCACGGCGATCACGGCGGAGAACATCGCCGCCCCGTCCAGCCCGAACGGCACCAGGTACTCCCAGCCGCCGCTCAGGCCCAGGTTCTGCCGCCCGAAGCCGACGAGTCCGTGGAAGGAGAGCGCGGCGGCGACGGCGGCACAGCAGAACAGCAGCAGGTAGGCGGCGGTGGCGTAGAGGGTCTCCTTGCGGCGCCGCCGCTCCTGCGCGCGTTCCCAGGAGTCGGGCGCCGGCTGCTGCTCGGCGGCGGTGGCCGCGGTATCCCCTTCGGTGACGGCACTGTGGCGGCGCGAGCGTGCCATCACGAGCACCGCGGTCAGAGTGCCGACGAGCAGCACGGCGCTCGGCAGCGCCCAGTTCAGCGATATGTCGGTCAGTCTCATCGGGTGTGCCCCTTGCCGCGCGGTACCGGGGCGCACGGGGTGTCTGCCGGTGGGGCGGATGTCCGTGCGCGGGGCGGTGCCGCGCTCGCGCTCTGGCTTTCTTCGTGTCGCCGAGCATCTTTACGGCAGCGCGCCACCCCTCAGGGGGGTTTCGGGGCAAGTGAACGCGAAAAGGGGGCGCCGGTGGCCTGCCGGGGCGTGCGGGTTCGAACTGCCTACGAAGTCGCGGTCATCCGTTCGATACGTTCCGCGTCGCAGGTGCGCGGGCACGTGACGCACGTGTCCTGGGGGCGCAGGGTGTAGAAGAGGCAGCAGCTCGCCCGGTCGCGGGTGGTCAGCTCCTGGCCCTCAGGACCCGTCAGCCGGCGGAACCCCGCCCCCTGGGCGAACGGTTTCAGCGAGCCGGGCAGCAGCAGTCCGGCCTCCGCCATGGCGCGCGGCTCCTCGCCCAGCAGATGCCCCAGGTACCACAGTCCCTCGGTGACCTCGTCCGACGCCATGCCCCACAGGGCGCGTGAGCCGCGCCGCATCCTGGGCCTGAAGCCCTCCAGCACGGGGGCGAGGTGGTCGGCGACCGCGCCGCGCACCTCGGCGCGCAGCGCTTCCTCGTCGGGCACCACCCGGGCGCCCGGAGCCGCGGCGGCCGGGTCGTCCGGCAGGCAGGCGAACTCCTCGATGCGGACGGCCAGCCGCCCCAGTGAGCGCTGGAACGCCACCGCCTCCACCGGCACCCGCGGTACCCGCCGCTGGAGGAACCACGGCATGGTCACCAGCAGGCAGACGGGCCAGGCGTAGCGGTGCAGTCCGAAGCTGGCGATGACGTCGGGCCGGCCCGGCCGCCCGTAGTCCCGCAGGATCTGTTCCTCGTCCCAGGCCAGGAACGACTCCAGGGCCTGCCCGCCGGCGGCCAACTCGCTCGCCCGCACCCAGCCGGGGCCCTCGGGAAGGGATTCACGAGCCGTGGTCTCGGTCACACCCAGCGACGGGAACACCTCGGTGAGCCGTGCGTACGCCGCGTGGAAAGGCGAGACGTCAGGGGCTACGCGGGCGAGGGTGGGCACGGCCATGGGGACCACCGATTCGACGATCGTGAGCAGGTAAGCCTTACCTTAACTGATTGTCCCCGAGGTGTGATCTCGTGTCGCGTCGGCCTATGGTGCTCCGCAGTGTTCCGGAGGGCACAGCCGGAGGGGAACGATGGAACAGAGCCGAACGAGGGCACCCGGCGTGCCGGCCGCCGACCGGCCGACGCGGCTTACCGCACAGGGCGCCACCGCCCGCGGCCCCGTGCCGCCCGGGCACGCGGCCGACGGTCCTCCGCGCCAGGGGCGGTCGGCCCCGGGCCCCGCACCGCACCCGCAGACGGCCCGCGGAGAGCACGTCCACAGCGAGCCCCCCGCCCCGCGCGTGGTCCCGCAGCGGCACTCCGTACGGGACCAGATCCTCCAGGCACTCCGGGCGTCCCTGTTCTCCGGTGAACTCGCCCCCGGCGAGGTCTACTCGGCGCCCGCACTCGCCGAGCGCTTCGGCGTCTCCCCGACGCCCGTGCGCGAGGCCATGCAGGTGCTGGTGAGCGAGGGCTGCGTCGAGACGGTGCCCAACCGGGGTTTCCGCGTCGCCCGGCACAGCCCGCGCGAGCTGGCCGAACTCTCGGAGATACGCGCCCTGCTGGAGGTGCCCGTCGTGCTGGCCCTCGCCCGGACGCAGCCGGCGGAGCGCTGGGAGGAGTTGCGTCCCCTCGCTGAGGACACCCTCAAGGCGGCGGTGTGCGGCGACCGCGGTGCCTACGCCGAGACCGACCGCGCCTTCCACCGCTCCCTTCTGGAACTCGCCGGCAACCAGCAGCTCGTCGCCCTCGCCGAGGACGTCAGACGGCGTACGCACCTCTCGTCCCCGCGAGGAGGACCGGCGCGCCGCACCACCGACCTCCTCGCCGAGGCCTCCGACCACCTCGCGCTCCTCGACGCGCTGAGCAGCCAGGACCTGCCCGCCGTGGAACGCCTGGTACGCGACCACACCTGACCGCGCGCCCCGGGCAGGGGCGGGGAACCGCGCGGCAAGCCACAATCATCCGCGCAGTGCGCACCGCGCAGTGCGCACCGCGGGCAGCGGCATCCCCTGGCCGGAGCAAGGCCCGCAGCAAAAGCCCTGGCAGTATGAGGCCATGACGTTGGTGACGCGCCTGTTGAGCACTGCGGCTGGTGGCTGACCGCCAGTAGCGCTGTGGGCGGTGGTGGCTGTAGTGCGCATACCGCATTCCATACTCCGAGGGCATCGGAGCGTTGCCGCTCTGAGGCCCAGGTTCGCGTGTAGGAGAACTCTTCGGCCAGGACCCTGGCGAGGCGCGTGCGTCCGCCGGCGGCGGAACGCAGGCATGCGGAGCCGCGCTTGTCGGCCCTGGCTTTCGCGTGCGCTGCCGACCGAGCTTGTTCGGAGTCGCGGCCGTGGATGCGCCATCCGCATCTCTGCTGCCATGTGAGAGACCGGTCTGGATTGACAGCGTTGCATCAGTCGTCGGCGGCCTTCAACAGGCAAACGGCGCGCATCGCGATGAGTCACGTTCAGCCACCCCGGGGAGCCGACGGTTTGGCGGTGGCGGCGGGTCGGCGGTGTGGCCTGGCGGTGAGCACCAGGGCGGCGGCGAGGAATGTCAGAACGGCGGCGACCAGGACGGCGATGTGCATGCCGTCGGTGAAGGCGGCGTTGTGGAGAGTGCGCAGGGTGCTGCCCCGCACGACGTGCTGTCCGCTGGCGGCCCCCTGGTTGGTCACCGCCTGTGCGGCCACCTGCTGTGCCTCGCTGGTGGTGACTCCGTGATCGTTTGTGAGTGCTTGTTGCAGGCTGCCGGTGGCGACTTGCGTGATGATGCTGCCGAGCACAGCGATGCCGAGGGTGTTGCCGGCCTGGCGGGCGGAGTTCACCACTCCCGAGGCAATGCCGCTGTGCTGTCGCTCGACGCTGCCCAACGCGGCGGCCGTGGTCGGGGCGATCGCCAGTCCCATGCCGGTGCCCAGGGCGGAGAACACGAGGGCGATAATCCAGTAGCTCGTGTCGGAGTCGAAGGTGAGAATCGCCAGGAGGCCGGAGCCGGTTATCACGTAGCCGATGGCCATCGCCGCGGCGGGGCCGATCCGGGCGGTGAGCCGTCCGGCGCACACGCTCATGACCGCGATCGCCCCACACAGCGGAAGGTAGCGCAGGCCCGCGGAGGCGGCGGAGTAGCCGCGGATGTTCTGCAGATACACCGACAGCAGGATGAACACGCTGTAGGCGCCGAATCCGAGCGCGAACGAGGCGACGTTGGAGAGGGCGAACATCGGCCGGGTGAAGAGGTGCAGCGGCAGCATCGGGTGTGCCGTGCGCGCTTCGAACAGCAAGAACGCGGCGAGACCGGCCGCCGCGACGGCCAGTGGTATGAGTGTCTGAGGGGCTGTCCAGCCGTGGGTTCCGGATTGGGTCAGTCCGAAGGTCAGTGCGGCGAGCCAGGTGATGGCGGTCACCTGCCCGCCCAGGTCAGGGGAGCTGTGGGCCGGATCGACGCTCTCGCTCAGGGCGCGGGCTCCGAGGAGGAGAGCAGCGACGCCGATGGGCAGGTTGATGAGGAAGATCGCCCACCAGCCGAGACCCTCGGTCAGCACACCGCCAAGGACCGGCCCCGCGGCAACGGCGAGGCTGCCGACCCCACCCCACACTCCGACCATCCGCGCCCGGCGGGCCGGGTCAGAAAACGCCTGTGCCAGCAGCGACAGCGAACCGGGGATCAGGCTGGTCGCTCCCACGCCCTGAATCATCCTGCCCGCGATCAATACCGTTGCTGTCGGAGCTGCCGCGCAGACGACCGAGCCGAGCGTGAAGACGCCGATACCGACCAGGTACAGGCGTTTGCGGCCGAAGCGGTCACCGAGCGACCCGGCCGACAACAGGAGTGCCGACAGGGCAAGGGTGTAGGCGTCGACCACCCACTGCAGCGACGACATGCTCGCGTGCAGGCTGGCCTGCATCGCGGGCAGGCTCACGGTGACGATGCTCAGGTCCAGCAGCGCCATGAACGGGCCTACGAACAGGGCCGCCAGTAGTGTCCACGGCGCGCGTGGAGGGTTCAGCGACGAGAGGGACTCTGCGGTGGGTTGCTTCTCCATGTCATGGGAGCCTCTTCGTTGAACCCAGCTTCAACGCAAGTTCGGACAGGGGCATGGAGAGCATGAGCTTCGAAGAACGGAACGAGCAGTCGCCCGACACGGCCGCTGCTGATAATGATCTGCTGCCAATCGAGGAAGTGGCCCGTAACTTCGGTCTCAACACGTCAGCCCTGCGCTACTACGAACGCCGCGGGCTCCTCCAGCCGGCCGCACGTCGGGGCGGTAAGCGCTGGTACGGCCCCGCCGAAGTCCGCCAGCTCGCATTGATCTCGTTCTGGCAACGCTGCGGCCTGATGGGCCTGACCGACATCGCCACCCTCATCGCCAGACAGCCCGACACGCCCAACTGGAAACAGGTCGTCGACGGACGCATCGCAGCGCTCGACACCCAAATACAACAGATGACCACCGCCCGTGACTACCTCCAACACCTCACCACCTGCCCCCGGAAGCACTCACTCGACGGCTGCCCCTATTTCGAGGAGGTCATCCGGCAATTCCCGCAGCGTCGAGCCGCCCCCACGGACCCGCCTCCGGACCGGTCGCCAACGTCATGACCCGCAACAACTAGCCGTCCGCGCCCGTCCCCGGGCGCGCTGCGTCCTGCGGCTCCGTCTCGGGGAGCCGGCCGGTCAGCCAGGTGGGGACACCGCCCAGCAGCCGGTGGAGCCTGCCGGCCTCCTCCCGCAGGCGCGTCGAGGCCGGCTCCGGCTCGACGTCGGCCAGCGAGGCGAGCGCCGGTGCCATGCCGACGAGGAACCCCAGCTCCTCGCGCAGCCGCAGCGACTCGGCGAAGCCGTGCCGCGCCTCGGCCAGTTCGCCCTCGCGTACGGCGATCCCCGCCAGGTGCCGGAAGGTGGACGAGCACAGCAGGTGGTCGCCGCGCGAGGTCGCTCCCGCGTGCGCCCTGCGGTAGGCGGCGCGCGCGGCCTCGGGGGTCTCACTCAGGTTCTCCGCCAGCAGCCCGCGCCGGTAGTCCAGCAGGGCGCGTCCGGGGGCGCCCGGCTCCAGCAGCGCTGCCGCCCTGCCGAGGGCGGCACGGGCCTCGTCCGTCCGGTCGCGTACGCCCAGCACGGTCGCCGCGTAGGCGAGTTGCCCGCGTTCGCAGGCGGCGGCTCCGCGGTCGTCGTCCACCTGGGCGACCGCCTCGGCGACCCGCAGCGCGTCCTCGGCGGGCGCCCACCCTTCGCCGGTGTACATGCACCGTTCCACGAGCAGCGCCGCCCGCCCCACCGCCGCCTGCGGCTCCTGGTGGGCGTACGGCTCCAGCAGCGCCGCCGCGTCCTCCCAGCAGCCGCGCGAACGCAGCCGCCACACCGCCCGTCCCAGCGGGCTGTCAGGACCCATGGACGGCGGCTGCGCCCCGCCGTCCGAGGGGTTCGCGGGATCCAGCCGTGCCGAACGTGACATGGCGGTGTCCGCCACAGTGCCCTCCCCAAGCGCGCCGTCGAGCCGGATGTGACCGCATCTCAGCACGCCGTGCCCCGCCCGGCCAAGAGGCTGGTGTGAATCAGTTCACAAAGTTTTACCGGAGGAACTCTTCTGCCAACTCCCGTCCGGTGCCCGGCAGAACAGGGCGGCTGAGGGGGTAGGGCCAGCCATACCCCAGGTCGGCACCTGGGTGCAGTGAACCGCGCGGCGCCGCACGGTTCGCTGAGTGCGTGAATCCGTACACCGCACGGCGCGCCCGTCTCGCCGCCCCCGTCCTGTGCGCCGTCTCGGCCGTGCACGCGGCGGTCACGGCGGCCGTGACCGCGCTGGAACCGCACCGGGTGTGGGGTCTGTGCGCGGCGCCCGCCTACGCGGCACTCGCCCTCGGGCTCCTGCTCGCCGCCCGGCGGCCACGACCCGGGCCGAGGCGCTCGCCCGCGCCTACGGGGCGGGGCACGGCCGGGGCCCACGGCGCGGCGACGGCCCGGGAGGGGGCCTCGGCGGTGCCCAGGGGCCGGCTCCGGCTGCCGGTGTGCAGGGGCCGGCTCCGGCTGCCGGTGCGCAGGAGTCTGCCGTTTCTGGCGTTCGCGGCGACGGCCGTCGTGCCGCTGTCCGTTCTCGTCGGGGCGGGCAGCGCGCAGGAGGAAGTGGACGTCGTCCACCGGTCGGCCGCCCGCCTCGCCGCGCACGGCACGCCCTACCTGTCCCCGGATGAGCTCGCCGGCGCCGACTACATGGCCTACAACCCCTACCTTCCCGGGATGGCGCTGCTGGGGCTGCCGCACCGGTTCCTCGGGCTCGACGCCCGGTTCTGCTTCGGCGCCGTCTTCCTGCTCGCCTTCGCCCTGAGCCTCAGGGCGGCGGGGGTGCGGGGCACCCGCCGCCGTACGGCGGCGCTCGCGGCCTCGCCCCTGGTCGCGCTGCCCCTGGCGACCGGCGGGGACGACCTGCCCGTGGTCGGGCTCGCGTGCCTCGGGCTGGCACTGGCCGGGGAGGGCGAGCCCCGGGCGGGCCGCGCGGGGCTCGCCCTCGCGGCGGCGTGCACCCTCAAGGCGACCGCGTGGCCCGCGCTCGGGGTCGCCGTGGCTCTCCTGGGAGCACGCGGCGGCCGTCAGGCGGTACTCCGGTGCGCCGGGGCTGCCGCGCCCCTGCTGCTGGCCGGACTCGTCCTGCCCGCGCTGGCCGACCCCTCGGGGCTGGCCGTCAACGCCTTCGGCTACCCGCTGGGCCTGGCCGGGGCCGACTCGCCCGCTGCCACACCGCTTCCCGGGTGGCTGCTGGGCCGGCTCGGCCCCGCCGGGCACGCGCTGGCCATGGCGCTGCTCGCGCTGGCCGCCGCGCTCGTCCTGTGGTCCCTGTGCGCCCGCCCGCCCCGGGACGCGCGCGCCGCGGCGCTCCGGCTCGCCCTCGGCCTGCTGACCGCGATGGCGCTGATGCCCGCCTCCCGTTTCGGCTACGCCGTCTACCCCCTCGTCCTCGCCCTCTGGGCGCACTGGAGGAAGCCCGATGCACCGCAGCACGCCGCCACCGTCCACCGCCGGTGCTCGCCGTCATCCGGGGCGGGGGAGTGGGCGCACCCTCGTGGTGACCAACGACTTCCCGCCCCGCCTGGGCGGCATCGAGAGGTTCGTGCACGAGATCGCACGCCGCTTCCCACCCGGTGAGGTCGTGGTCTACACCGCGGCGCAGCACGGCTGTGACGCCTTCGACGCGGCCCAGCACTTTCCGGTGATCCGCGACCGGGCCCGCACCCTGCTCCCCACCCCGCGGGTGGCCCGCACCGCCCGGGCGCTGGCCTTCCGGTACGGCTGCGACCGCGTGTGGTTCGGCGCAGCGGCCCCGCTCGGACTGCTGGCCGGACACCTCGCGCTGCCCTCGGTGGCGACGACACACGGACACGAGGCGGGGTGGGCGGCCCTCCCCGGAGCCCGGCACGCGCTGGCCCGCATCGCGGGCAGCGCCGACATCGTCACCCACCTCACCGCGCACGCGCGCCGGCGCATGGCGGGTGCGCTCGGCCCCCACGCGCGCACGGCGCGGCTGGTGCCCGGCGTCGACACCGCGCTGTTCCGCCCGGCCGGGCCGAAGGAGCGCGCGCGGGCCCGGCGCGAACTGGGCCTGGGCACAGGCCCGCTGGTACTGAGCGTCTCGCGCCTCGTCCCGCGCAAGGGACAGGACGTCCTCCTGCGCGCCCTGCCGCTGCTGCGCGCCTCGGTGCCCGGGACCACCCTGGTCATCGTCGGCTCCGGGCCCCACGAGCAGGCGCTGCGGCGGCTGGCCCGCCGGCTGCCCGCCGCCTGCCGTGACGCGGTGGTCTTCACCGGCGCCCGCGCACACGGCGCGCTGCCGCCCTACTTCGCGGCAGCCGACGTCTTCGCGATGCCCTGCCGCACCCGGCGCCTGGGCCTGGAGTCGGAGGGGCTCGGCATCGTCTACCTGGAGGCCGCCGCCGCCGGACTTCCCGTGCTCGCCGGGGACTCCGGCGGTGCGCCGGAAGCGGTCGAGGACGGTGGGACCGGCTACGTCGTGGACGGCGGCGACGTGCGGGCCGTCGCCGACCGGCTGACCGGACTGCTCACCGACGCGGCCCTCCGCGCCCGGATGGGTGCGCGCGGGCGGGCCATGGTCGAGGCGGAGTGGAGCTGGGACGCCTCGGCCGGGCAGTTGCGCACGCTGCTGTCCCGTACCGTCGAGGCGTGGTGAGCGGGACGGCGGTGGGGGAAGCCCGGACGGGCAGCGAGGCGGCGAGGGGCGTCGGGGGCGGCATCTGGCAGGCGCTGGCACGCGGACCGCGCGCCTTCCTCGGCTCCGCCTGGCCCCTGCGGGCGCTGGGCTACCTGCTGGCAGGCGGAGTGCTGGGCGTCGGCTGGTTCTTCCTCGCCCTCGGCCTGGTGGTCGTGGGAATTCTGCTGCTGCCCCTCGGCATCGGGGTGGTCGCACTGGCGTGCGTCCCCGTGACGGCCGCCGGGCTGGCCGGGCTGGAGCGGCGGCGCCTGCGGTGGCTCGACCCGGCAGCCGCGCCCTCACCGCACGACATCGACGACGCGGAAGGGGCCGAGCCGCCTGGTGGACCGGTGCGGCGCGTGCTGCGCCGCCTGTGGCGGCGTACCGCCTCGCCCGCCACCTGGATCGAGTTCGGGTTCGCACTGCCGCATGCGGTGCTGTCACTGGTGGACCTGCTCGTGGCGGTGGCGGGGGTCGGCCTGGTCGTCAGCCAGCCGCTCGCCCTGCTGCTGGTCAGCAACGGCGAACAGGTCATGTACGGCGAGCACGTCGTGCTGACCGAGCCGGGGCAGGTGGCGCCGTGGCTGCTGCTGACCCCCGTCTTCGCGGTACTCGTCGCCTACGTGTGCGCCGGACTCGCCGGCGTCCGGGCCGCCCTCGCGCGCGCTGTGCTGGTGGGCCCGCGCCGGGAGAAGGAACTGGACGCCAGGCTGACCGAGGTCACCGCCTCGCGGGCCCGGCTGGCCGACGCCTTCGCGCTGGAGCGCCGCCGCATCGAACGCGACCTGCACGACGGCGCGCAACAGCGCCTCACCGGGCTGATCATGACGCTCGGACTGGCGAAGCTGGACGCCGACCCCGCACTCGTCGCCACGGCGCAGGACGAGGCCCGCGCCGTCCTGGCCGAACTGCGCGAACTCGTCCACGGCATGCACCCCTCCGTGCTGACCGACCGCGGCCTGGGCGCCGCGATCGAGGCGCTGGCCGAACGCTCGCCCGTGCCCGTCCAGGTGGAGGTGCGCCTGAGCGCCGGGCGGCCCGGCGAGGCGGTCGAGGCCGCCGCCTACTTCGCCGTCGCCGAGGCGCTGGCGAACGTGGCGAAACACAGCGGCGCCTCCCGCGCCACCGTGACCGTGCGGGCCAACAACGCGCTGGTGGTGGAGGTCCACGACGACGGCAGGGGCGGCGCCGACCCGCGCCGGGGCACGGGCCTGACGGGGCTGGCCGACCGGCTCGCCGTGCACGAGGGCAGGCTGCGCCTCTCCAGCCCCGAAGGCGGACCGACCCTCCTGCGGATGGAGTTGCCGTACCGGCCGAGCCGCGGATGAGCGCGGCACGGGGCCGCAAGGAACAATCGGTGCGTGAAGTACGGGGCGAGGGACGGAGGGGACGCATGCGGCTGGTGATCGCCGAGGACTCGGTGCTGCTGCGCGAGGGGCTGACGCAGATCCTCACGCGGTTCGGCCACGAGGTCTGCGCCGGCGTCGGTGACGCCCCCGCGCTCCTCGACGCCGTCGCCGCACACGACCCCGACGGTGTGGTCACCGATGTGCGGATGCCGCCGGGACTGCGCGACGAAGGGCTGCGCGCCGCCCTCGCCCTGCGCGCCGAACGGCCCGCGCTGCCGGTGCTCGTCCTCTCCCAGTACGTCGAGAACTCCTACGCGGCCGAACTGCTGGCGACGGGCGACGGGGTGGGCTACCTGCTCAAGGACCGGGTCGGCGAGGTCACCGAGTTCGTCGAGGCGCTCGAACGCGTGGTGGCGGGCGGTACCGCCATCGACGCCGAGGTCGTACGGCGGCTGCTGGCCCCCGACCGCCGGCCCGCCGCGCTGCGGCGGTTGACGGCACGCGAACACGACGTGCTGGCCGCCATGGCCGAAGGGCGCTCCAACGGAGGCATCGCCCGGGCCCTGGTCGTCAGCGAGGCCGCCGTCGTCAAGCACGTGGGCTCCATCCTCACCAAGCTCGACCTCCCGCCCGCCCCCGAC
>NZ_JASKYT010000749.1:0-864 GCF_041028275.1 Streptomyces sp. PU-14G | reverse complement strand
GGTGGGACGCCCACTCGTCGGGCGCGGGATGTCGAGGAGGTCGTGTACCGCCAGGGCGGTCTGGCGGTAGCCGTCCGCACCCCCGACGAGTGGGCGTCCCACCCGCAGCGGGCTGCCGTCGCGGCGGCCCCCCTGGTGTCGGTGAGCGGTCTGGACGCGGCCCCGACGCCGGCCCTGGAGGGCCCGCCGGGCCCCGGCGGGCTGCGGGGACTGCGCGTTCTGGATCTCACCCGGGTGCTCGCGGGGCCGGTCGCGACCCGCACGTTGGCGCTACTGGGCGCCGACGTGCTGCGCATCGACGCACCGGAGCGGCCCGAGTTCCCCGGCACGCACGCGGACACGGGCCTGGGCAAGCGCTCGACGCTGCTGGATCTGTCCACCCGGGCGGGGCAGGCGACGTTCGAGGAGTTGCTGGCGTCGGCGCACGTGGTGGTCACCGGCTACCGGCCCGGCGCGCTGGACCGGTTCGGGCTCGCGCCCGAGTCGCTGATGGACCGGCGGCCAGGCCTGGTGGTGGGCCAGCTCAGCGCCTGGGGCCCGGCGGGGCCCTGGCAGCGTCGGCGGGGTTTCGACAGCCTGGTGCAGGCGGCGACGGGCATCGCCGCTGTGGAGGCCGCGCGGGGCGCGGGCGGGGACACCGGTTCTCCCGATCTGGTGCCGGGGGCGCTGCCCGCGCAGGCGCTCGACCACGGTTCCGGCTATCTGCTGGCGGCGGGGCTGCTGAGGGCTCTCACCGAGCAGCGCACCGGTGCGGCGGGGTCACGGCTGGTACGGCTCTCGCTGGCGCGTACCGCCCACTGGCTGCTGCACGACCTGCCCGCGGCGCCTGGCCCGGACACCGCTCACGGGGGTGCGGGCGGGGAC
>NZ_JASKYT010000748.1:0-793 GCF_041028275.1 Streptomyces sp. PU-14G | reverse complement strand
GGCACATGAGGGGTGCGCTCGGCACGGGTCCCGCCAGTCGACGTCTCACCGGCCGACGCGGAACCGGCCGACGACTCACCGGCCGGCGTCCCGCCGGCCGGTTCCGCGTCGGCGGGTCGGCGCACCTGCGGGACGGACGCGGGTGTGAGCGCCTCGGCTCGGCGGAGGAGTCGGCCGCGGCGGGCCGGCTCGTCGGCTCCCGCCCGCTGGGCGCACAGCCGGCGGAGGGCGGCCAGGTCGTCGCGGGTCGGCAGGTGGCCGGCGTCGAGCGCCGCTTCCAACTGGTCGAGGTAGCCGGTGGCGGCGCCGGGCAGGGCCTGGCGGTAGCGGGCGAGGTCGGCCCGCAGGAAGGAGCGCAGTCTGCCGGCCTCACGGACGGCTTCGTCCACGGCCTGGGCGAGCCGCAGGTACGCGCGGGCGTCCTCGGGCGCGGGTGCGGACTTAAGGGCGGTGGCGAGGGCGCCGCCGAGCACGCGCAGCTCGTCGGCGCTGAACGCCACGCCGCCTCGGGAACCGTGTGGCGTGGGCATGGGGAGACGATAGGCGCCCCATGCCCTAAATGTGCTTATCGCCCGATTTCCGGGCGTGGCGCTCGCGCCCGGGCCCTCGGTGCCGTCCCACGGACGGGCCGTCGGTGCCGTTCCGCAGGCGGGCCCTCGGTGCCGTCCCACGGGCGGGAAGTCGGTGCCGTTCCGCAGGCGGGCCGTCGGCCCCGTCCCACGGGCGGGCGGCGGTCCGCCCGCGGAACGGCACGTCGGCGCTGAACGCCACGCCGCCTCGGGAACCGTGTGGC
>NZ_JASKYT010000747.1:0-1088 GCF_041028275.1 Streptomyces sp. PU-14G | reverse complement strand
GGCTGGCGGGAGTGGGCGGACTGGTGGGGCGGGGGCTCGGAGTGGGAGTGCCTGGCAGGCGTCACCGGGCGGCTCCGCTGCCGCCCTCGGCCGCCGCGCGCGAGGGCAGCGGCGGCGCGGGCTGCCCCGGGTAGTCGGCGGGCGGCTTGAGGCGCTGGCCCGGCTGACCGCCCATCTCGTACTTGAGCAGCTTCTTCGCCTTCTCCGGGTCGGTCTCGCCCTCCCCGTAGGAGGGGCACAGCTCGGCGATGGGGCAGGCACCGCAGGCCGGCTTGCGGGAGTGGCAGATGCGGCGGCCGTGGAAGATCGTGCGGTGCGAGAACATCGTCCACTCGCTCTCGGGCAGCAGGTCGTCGATCTCCTGCTCGACCTTCACGGCGTCCGTCTGCTCGGTGAGCTTCCAGCGGCGCACCAGGCGCCCGAAGTGGGTGTCGACCGTCAGCCCGGGGAGGCCGAAGGCGTTGCCCATCACCACGAACGCCGTCTTACGGCCGACGCCGGGCAGCTTCACCAGTTCCTCGACAGTGCCCGGGACCTGGCCTCCGAAGTCGTCCCGCAGGGCGGCCGACAAGCCGAGCAGCGACTTCGCCTTCGAGCGGAAGAACCCGGTGGGACGGATCAGTTCCTCGAGCTCCTCCGGGTTGGCGGCTGCCATGTCCTCAGGGGTGGGGTACGCGGCGAAGAGGGCGGGGGTCGTCTGGTTGACGCGCAGGTCGGTCGTCTGGGCGGAGAGGACGGTCGCCACCAGCAACTCGAACGGGTTCTCGAAATCGAGTTCCGGGTGGGCGTAGTAGTACACCTCCGCCAGCGCGTCGTTGATCCGCGCCGCCCGCTTCGCCTTGGACTCCTGCGACTCCGGCCTGGTGCCGGCCGCCTGCTTGGCGGCCGTGGCCTTCTTCCCCGCTGCCGTCTTCTTCGTGCCGGTGGCGCCGGTGGACGTCCCCCCCCCCCCCCCCCCCCCCCCCCCCCCCCCCCCCCCCCCCCCCCCCCCCCCCCCCCCCCCCCCCCCCCCCCCCCCCCCCCCCCCCCCCCCCCCCCCCCCCCCCCCCCCCCCCCCCCCGGCCGGCACCAGGCCGGAGTCGCAGGAG
>NZ_JASKYT010000746.1:0-836 GCF_041028275.1 Streptomyces sp. PU-14G | reverse complement strand
GTCCCCCTCCGCCCTGCCCAAGTCGCTGACGGCCCCGCAGTGGGCGGAACTCTTCCACCTGGCGGAGGGGCGCCCGTGGGAGWASKMSGSTGSKGGSCTGAGGCAGGTGGCGCAGACGGGGAGCCGCCCGCCCGGGCACCGTGCCGCGCGCTCAGCCGCCGTCGAGGTCCACCCGGACCGTCAGCAACTGCGTGCCCACCGCGCGGACCACGGCGCTGTTGAGCAGCGGCAGGGAACGCAGCCGGGCGCGGGCGTCGTCCTCCGGGAGGGGGTGGGCCGTGCCCGGGTACCAGCGGCCCCGCACCCGGACCCGGACGTGCGGATCGGCCCGGATGTTGCGGACGTACTGCGCCGCGCCGCCGTGCTCGGCCACCAGCCAGAACCGGTCGCCCACGCGGCGCCCGCCGACCGGCGTGCGGCGCGGGCGGCCGGAGACGCGGCCGGTGGTCTCCAGGAGTACCTGCCCCGGGAGCCGGGTGGTGAGGGGGTTGACGACATACCGTTGGAGCGCCGTGACGGCGCGGAACTTCCGTCCGCCGCCGCGGCCTTGCGCGTGCGCCATGCTGCCCTGCCCGCCCTTCCGTCGCCGTCCGTCCAGAGGTGAGCGGCCCCGCCGCGCTGTCGGCGGGGCCTTCCGTCCACACGCAGCCAGCATGATGGATACGGAGGAGACGAGTCTCGCACCGGGCACTGACAACGGCCCGCAGCAGCCGAGTCCTGACAGGCCGCGAGGAGAAGCTGTGGCGCTCCGGGCGGCGTTGCCCCGCCGAGAACCGGCCCCGGGACCCGGCCCCGGGACCCGGCCCCGGGACCCGGCCCCGGGACCCGGCCCCGGG
>NZ_JASKYT010000745.1:0-1015 GCF_041028275.1 Streptomyces sp. PU-14G | reverse complement strand
CATGAAGACGGTCTCCACGGGGCCAACCCCGTGGAGACCGTCTTCATGCTGCTGCGCGAGGGCCCCGACCTGGAGGGACTGCCCGAGGACCTGCGGTCGCTGATCGAGTCGTGCATGCGGATGAACGCGGAGGAGCGGCCCACCCCCGCCCTCGAGCGCCGCCGGGGCGGACGTGCCATGCGCCGCCAGAACGCAGCCGCCTCCGCCGAGGTGGGCCCGGCCGCCGGAGGCGCCCCCTCGSGGCCACCCGCCGGTTCCGCACCCGCACCCTCCGTGCCGGCGCCTCCCGGCCCGCCCGCGTCCGTGCCGTCCCCCTCCGCGCCTTCTCCCTCCGCGTGGCCGGGGGGCGGGGACAGCGGTGCGGGCGGTTCCGCCATGGACTCCGTCGGGCCCGGCGGGCCGCCCGCCGCAGGGCGCGCGGCGCCCGGACAGAACGCGGGAGCGGCCGGAAGCGGCGGCCCCGCCATGAGCGGAGCCGGAGCCGGAGCCGCAGGCGACGGACCGGGTGTCTCCGGCAACGGCTCGGGGATGTCCGGCAATGGCTCGGCAATGTCCGGCAACGGTTCGGGGATGTCCGGCAACGGGTCCGGAGCTCCGGGCGGCCACGGCGCGGCAGGCAGTGGCCCGGCCGTTGCCGAGTGGCACCAGGGGTCTCCCGGCGGACCGCCCGCCGTCGGAGGCGCCTCCGGTGCGTCCGGCGCCTCCGGCGTGTCCGGTGCGTCCGACGTGTCCGGTCCGTCCGGCGTTCGGGGCGTTCCTCACGCCGGTGATCCTTCCGTCCCCGCCGCCGGTGACTTCTCCGCCGGCTCTCCCGGGGCGGGGGCACCCGGCTCGGCACCGGTGGTCTCCCGCCCCTCCGCCCAGCCCGGCAGCCCGGAGGCGGACCCCGTCCAGCTGCCCAACACGCAGGTGCCGATCGGTCCGGGGCCGCGCCGCTCCGACGAGACGGGGCGCGAGACGGGCACCAATCCGACCTCGGGCTGGGTGCGTCCCCCCGACGGGTCCAGGGAGGGGC
>NZ_JASKYT010000744.1:0-762 GCF_041028275.1 Streptomyces sp. PU-14G | reverse complement strand
GTCGGGGCGAGGCGCATTTTCTGACTGTCCGTCAGAAACGCGTGCGCTGTCAACCCGTCCGCCCCCGCACACGACCGCGCCGCAGACGACCCACACGACCGCCCCCAGACGACCGCGCCCCCCCCCCCCCCCCCCCCCCCCCCCCCCCCCCCCCCCCCCCCCCCCCCCCCGCGCGCCCGCGATCGGAATCGCGGGCGCGCGGCCTCAGCCCATCCCCATGAACGCCCGGCTGGTCAGGCCGGCAGGGCGCTCACTCGGTCACCACAGCTTGTGGAAGACGACGGTGGTGGTCTCGTTGTGCGTCACGTTGGTCTGGTCCACGTCCGCACCGTTGCCGTTGACGGTGGCGTTGTTGGCGTTGTTGGTGTTGTTGCCGTCGCCCACGGCGCCCTGCACCTGCGAGCTGGAGCTCGCGTTGGAATTCGATCCGTCGTCCGCGAGAGAGCCGTTGTCCGCGTGCGCCACACCGGACATGACGGCGACGGCGAACGGAAGGGCGGCGGCGGCCGCGATGACGCGGGCGGTACGGATGCGTGCCATGTTCAATCCTCCAGGAACCGTGAGAGCGCCACGGAAGCGCGCTGCACCGTAAGTGCCTTTGGTCCGCCTGCAGTTGGCCGACTGCGGGGCGGTCTCGCTGTACGACGTCGCGGGTCCAGAGTTGCCCATCGCACTCCGGGTGAACCCCTCCTGACGGATTGATTCCCCCGCAAGTATGACGACGTGTCGATAAACCCCCGTACGCCCCCGACTCCGCCCTCC
>NZ_JASKYT010000743.1:0-713 GCF_041028275.1 Streptomyces sp. PU-14G | reverse complement strand
GGTCCGCCTCGTGCAGCAGCGTGTAGGCGATGACGGCGTTGTACCCGTCGTCCGAGGTGGGGGCCAGGGAGACGTCCTCGGGGGCGCCGCACAGGAACTCGGCGCGCAGGTCGGCCGCGAAGGCGCTTCCGGCGTGGCGCGCCGCAGCCCTCTTCCTGCTGCGGGCGCGCTCGGCGACGAGCGCCCGCAGCAGGAAGAGGGTGGCGTCGCCCAGGGTGCGGGAGTGCAGCCGGTGCGGTTCGGGTGTCCAGCCGGCGCTCCAGCCGCCGCGCGCTCCCCACTGGCCCCAGAACGTGCCGCCGGGCGCGAGGTTTTCCGCTATGTGGTCCAGCACGCCGACCGCGGCCTCGGCCATGCCGGTGTCGCGGGTGCGCCGGGCGTGCAGGAGGAGGGCGTGCGCGTAGGGGGTGCCGCTGACCCAGGAGACGTGCATGGCCTTCCGGTCTCCCCGCTCCCCGAGTGCCTCGCGGTCGAAGGCCGCCGTCTCCAGCAGGACGGGCGGGTCGGCCCGGTAGTGCCAGCGGTGCAGTCCGTAGGCGCTCAGCCGCGCCGCCTCGTCCAGTCCGACCCAGGCCGCGGGCTCCTCCGGTGCCGGGGTGCGGGCGTGCAGGGTGCGCAGCACGGGGGCGTAGGCGTGCGGGTCGGTGTCGAGCAGGTGCACGGTGAAACGCAGGGTGCGGGTGGTGTCGGGCTGCCAGGTGTGCGTGGGGGTG
>NZ_JASKYT010000742.1:0-768 GCF_041028275.1 Streptomyces sp. PU-14G | reverse complement strand
GTCATGTCCACAGTGATCTTCAGGTCCGGCTTGCTCCTGGGCCCCCCCCCCCCCCCCCCCCCCCCCCCCCCCCCCCCCCCCCCCCCCCCCCCCCCCCCCCCCCCCCCCCCCCCCCCCCCCCCCCCCCCCCCCCCCCCCCCCCCCCCCCCCTTCTGACCCCCGCCCCGCAGGGCCTTGGGGGGCCGCGGGGCGGGGGTCAGAAGCGGGGGTCAGAAGCGCGTGGTGGACACGACGTAGACGCGTGGGCGCTTCTTGTACGTCATGTCCACAGTGATCTTCAGGTCCGGCTTGCTCCTGGGCTGCTCGTGGACGGCGCTGTAGTAGTGGCTCCTCGGCTCGTCGAACCGCCAGCCGACCTCGGTGGCCAGCTTGCCGGTGACGGCCACCCGGCCCTTGTGCAGCTTCACGGGCTTCGCCGGTTCCGCCGTGTCGCTGCCCACCTCGTCCAGGAACTCCTTGAGCCTCTTGGGGCTGGTACGGAACTGCACCCACATGGTGCTCTTCTGCCACGCGTTCGTCTCGTAGAAGGCGACCCGCGTCGCGGAGAGCGGCACGGGAACGTCGTAGATCCGCTGGCTGACCTTGGGCGGGCGGCCGTAGGTGAGGCTCGTGGCGGCGGCGGCGCGCTCCTTGTCCTTGCCGCTGGCGCGGCTCTGGAACGCGGACTGCACCAGGTATCCGGCCGGCAGTGCGATCAGCAGTACGACGATCACGAGCACGAAGACCCGGTGCCGCGGGCGGTGCGGGGGCCTGGCATGGGGCTCGTAG
>NZ_JASKYT010000741.1:0-1028 GCF_041028275.1 Streptomyces sp. PU-14G | reverse complement strand
ACGCGGAAGGCCAGGTGCGGCAGGGTCAGGTGCGGCAGGGTCAGGTGCGCGACGTGGAGGTGACGGCGTCGCGGGCGCGGTCCAGGACGGAGGCGAAAGGCCCCGCGGCCCACTGCATCGCGGTCGACCCGGCCGCAGCGGGGTGCGGGTGGGTGGGAGCGGTCTTCTCCACCGCCAGCAGACGCTTGCCCATCTTGGTGCGCTCGTCCTGGCTGAGGCTGCCGAGCAGGGCGGGGAACTCCTCGCGTTCCTCGTGGTCGGCGTGGTCGCTGACGGACTGTTCGAAGTCGGCGATCACCGTGTTGAACCTCTCGCCGCCGAACTCCAGCTTCTCGAGTTCGGCCAGTACCTTGTTCGCCTCTTCCTCCTCCTCGTTGCGGGCCTCGGCCTCCCGCTCGCCCGCGGCCTTCTTCGCCGCCGGACGCACGATCATCTCCTCGGCCGTCTCGTGCACCGCGAGCAGCGCCCGTAGCTGGCTGAAGGAATCCCTGCGGCGGTCTTCCGGGCCGGAGCGCACCGCGGCGAACAAGTCCCGAATCCTGGCGTGCTGCTGAAGCAGCACGCCTACCACGTCCTCGGACGGCAGTTTCTCCGCCTCGGCACGCTCCTGCTGCGCGTTGCTCACGACAAACCTCCGCTCGACGATTTTCCGCTCGGGCCCGTGTCGGTTTCCGTGTCGGCTCCGTGCGGACCGGGCGGGTATCCACGTGAGCGGGCTCCAATCCCCGCAGCGGCGCGGTCTTCCGCACGGTGTTCTCCGTGCACGGCCACGCCGCGTTCTCCGTGCACGGCCACGCCGCGTTCTCCGTGCACGGCCACGCGGCGTGCTCCGTGCGCGGCGACCCGGCCCCGGGCCCCCGGCGCCGGGCTCCGGCCGACCCCGCTCACCCCCCTGTGCAAGCCCCGGAAAAAGGGGAACCAGGGCACGCAGCCGGGAGGGCTCCCCACACCTTCRCTCCCGGTCGGCGAATGTGCGAGCGAAAGGAGAGCAGGGTGCTGCAGGGCAGGTGGGCGCGGATGAGGGAAGG
>NZ_JASKYT010000740.1:0-1017 GCF_041028275.1 Streptomyces sp. PU-14G | reverse complement strand
CGCCGACACCTGGTCGGACGGTGTGCGCGAAGAAGCTCGCACAGGAGGCCGAGGCGGACATGCCAGAGCAGGCGGTCAGCAAAATGGCCAAGAACCTGCGCGGCGGCAAGGTCTTCGTGGACTGGTCCCAGAACAACCAGGCCAAGACCACGTTCCGGACGGCCGGGCCGCGCCCCCCCCCCCCCCCCCCCCCCCCCCCCCCCCCCCCCCCCCCCCCCCCCCCCCCCCCCCCCCCCCCCCCCCCCCCCCCCCCCCCCCCCCCCCCCCCCCCCCCCCCCCCCCCCCCCCCCCCCCCCCCCCCCCCGGACGGCCGGGCCGCGCGGCGGACGCCCCGGCCGTCCGGAACCGGGGCGTCCGCCGCGACGGGCTCGGGCTCGGGGGCTCGGGCTCGGGTTCGGGCTAGCGACCCTCGGCGCCCCAGTCGTCCCCGGAGCGGGCGCGGTGGTCTCGGACCGTGCGCACACGGTCACCGAGGGAGGAGGGGAGCCGGTCCTGGACACGGTCTGCCGCTTTGGAGGCGGCCTGCCGCCCGCTGAGGGCCGCCGCCTCCCCCGCGTTGCGTACCGCCGGGTTCTCCGAGATCCTCCGCACGCTCTTCCTGATCTGCTCGTAGCGCTCGCGTCCCGCGCGGGCACCGAGCAGGTAGCCGACGGCCAGTCCGGACACGAACGTGAGCCGGTAGCGCATAGCTTTGCCCCTTCTCTCGGCCTTGAGGTCCTTCTCCCGGCGTCCCGGCGGCCTCGGCCGCCCGGACGCCTCAAGGGGTACCGCGCATGGGCGGCGGCAATACCGATTTCGGAGCACCCCCTGGCATGCGCTAATGTATTCCCCGTCGCAAGGGAGCGCCCCGGCCACCGGGAGCGCGACCGGCGGGACATTCCCGTGTAGCTCAATCGGCAGAGCAGCCGGCTGTTAACCGGCAGGTTACTGGTTCGAGTCCAGTCGCGGGAGCAACAGCGGAAAGGGCCCCCGAGGGGGCCCTTTCTCTTCTCCCGCCCCCCGCGACTGGACTCGAAC
>NZ_JASKYT010000074.1:0-23503 GCF_041028275.1 Streptomyces sp. PU-14G | reverse complement strand
GCCAGAACCGGTCGCCCACGCGGCGCCCGCCGACCGGCGTGCGGCGCGGGCGGCCGGAGACGCGGCCGGTGGTCTCCAGGAGTACCTGCCCCGGGAGCCGGGTGGTGAGGGGGTTGACGACATACCGTTGGAGCGCCGTCCGCCGCCGCGGCCTTGCGCGTGCGCCATGCTGCCCTGCCCGCCCTTCCGTCGCCGTCCGTCCAGAGRYGRRMGGCCCCGCCGCGCTGTCGGCGGGGCCTTCCGTCCACACGCAGCCAGCATGATGGATACGGAGGAGACGAGGCTCGCACCGGGCACTGACAACGGCCCGCAGCAGCCGAGTCCTGACAGGCCGCGAGGAGAAGCTGTGGCGCTCCGGGCSGSGWYSCSSCCCCGGGACCCGGCCCCGGGACCCGGYCCCGGGACCCGGCCCCGGGACCCGGCCGCGATGACCGTGGCCGGGGTGACCGACCGTGCAGGCCTCCGGACGGCACCTGTCGGAAGCCTCGCTCGCCGAGCGCGCTTTCGCCGCTCGCACCGACGGTCCGCGCCCGTCGAGCGGGGAGGACGGGGCGCCGGCCACCACATGACCTTTTCCGTGCCGCACCTTCTCCGTGCCGCGCGAAGCCGGTGTCTCCTGCGAGCGGTTGACAGCCCCGAGTGTGAGTGGTTTATTACTCACATGCCCACTTCCACGCCCCAGCGCCAGCTTTCGACCGCCGACGAACGGCGGAGGACGGTTCTTGAGACGGCGGTCAACGCCTTCGCGGACCGGGGGTACTTCGGTACCACGACCTCGGATGTGGCCAAGCGTGCCGGAATCTCCCAGGCCTACGTCTACCGGCTCTTCCCCGACAAGGAGGCCCTGTTCGTCGCGGTGGTGCAGCACTGCTTCGCCCGGGTCCGGGAGAGCCTCGGTGACGGGGCCGCCGCCGCGCGGGGAACCGCGCCGCAGGATGTGCTGGACGCGATGGGTGACGCGTACGCCCGGCTCATCGCGGACCGGGACCTGTTGCTGCTCCAACTGCACGCACAATGCGCGGCGGCAGCGGAGTCGGCCATCCGCGAGGTGGTGCGCGCCGGTTACGCGCGGCTGGTGGAGTACGTGCGAGGGGTGTCCGGCGCGCCGGAGGCCGACGTCCAGCGCTTCTTCGCCGTGGGCATGCTCTGCCATCTCGTCGTCGCCACGGACGCGCACGAGGTCGATGCGCCGTGGGCGCGGACACTGTCCGACAGGCTCCGGCACTACTGAGGCGCGGTCGGCGCCGGGGGAGGGGGTGGGCCGGTGTGCCGCGACGCCGCGGCACACCGGGCCGTGCTCGCTCCACCGGCCGCCGTGTCACGCCGCCCGCGGCGCTTTTTTCGGCCCAGGGAGTGAGTGGTTAACCACTCATCCTCGCGTTCCACGCGCCTGTGCGGCACCACGCGCGGGCCGGCCGCTGGTCGAAGCGGCAGGCCCGCACCACCAACCGACATGCATCCAGGAAAGGAAACCCCGATGATCCACCACTGCGTCCGCTTCACCTTCAAGCCCGGCACCGCACCGCACCAGCTCGAAGAGGCCCTCGCCAGCCTGCGCAATCAGGGCGAGGTCATCCCCTCCGTACGGTCCTTCCTCATCGGCCGCGACCACGGCGGCGCGTACGAGTGGGGCGCCACCTTCCAGCTGGACGACCTCGACGGCTACTGGGAGTACCTTGTCCACCCCGCCCACCGCCGCACCGACGAGATCGGGTTGCCGCTGGTGGACGAGTTCATGTCCTTCGACCTCACGGACGACACGGACCCCGAGGTCGGTCAGCGGATCGAGGCCATGCACCAGCGCCGCTTCGACGCCGACCCCGGGCTGACCCGACTCGTCTCCGACCTCAACGCGTACGAGGGCAGCGCGGCACCGGGCCCCCACGGCGACTGACCCCGACCAGCAGGCCGGGAGGAACGCCGACGCAAGGCCGGCGCCGGCGTTCCTGCTGCTGTCGCACCCCCGTTGGGCGTCATGCCCCGAGCCCGGCGCTCAGCGGGGCCGTCAGACCCCGCCGCCGCTCTCCCCGCCACGCGGGGCCTCGGCGGCGGTGATGGCCGCGGCTGGGCACAGGCCGGCGGCCTGGTGAGCCGCGGCGTGGTGGGCAGGCGCGGGCTCCGGGTCGAGGAGGACCACCAGGCCGTCCGCGTCGCCCTGGTCGAACAATTCGGGGGCCGTCAGGGCGCACATCCCGGCGCCGACGCATCGGTCACGGTCGGCGGTGAGGGTCAGGGCAAAGGTCATCGGGCTACTCCTCGTCCCACGTGACGGGGAGGCTCTCCACGCCGTAGACGTTCGTGTCGACCCGCAGCGGTACCTTCTCCTGCGAGACGGCCGTCCGCAGCGTCGGAAAGCGGGTGAGCAGTGCGGGGAAGGCGACGCTCATCTCGACGCGGGCCAGTTGCTGGGCCACGCACTGGTGGGCGCCGTGGCCGAAGGCCAGGTGTCCGATGGCCTGGCGGCGCAGGTCGAGCCGGTCGGGCTCGGGGTACTTCGCCGGGTCGCGGTTGGCGGCCGGGAAGGAGAGGACGACCGTCTCGCCGGCCTTGATCAGCAGGCCGTCGATTTCGACGTCCTCCAGGGCGGTCCGCAGCCCCAGCTCGGCGATGGTGAGATAGCGCAACAGCTCCTCGACGGCCTGTCCTGCGAGGCTCGGATCGCCGCGCAGGACGGCGGCCTGGTCGGGGTTGCTCAGCAGAGCGAAGGCGCCGAGCCCGAGCATGTTGGCGGTGGTGTCGATCCCGGCCGCCAGCAGGAGGAAGCCGATGCCCAGCAGTTCCTCGTCCGTGAGATCGCTGTCGGTGAGGTCGCTGAGTATGTCGTCGGTGGGGTCGGCGCGTTTGGCGGTCACCAGCTGTGCGAGGTAGGACTGGATCGCCGTGAACGCGGCCATCTTCTCTTCCATGTCCCCGCTGAAGACCGCCGCGGCCTGCTTCTGGAAGGCGTCCCGGTCCTGGTACGGAACCCCCAGCAGTTCGCAGATCATGATGGCGGGGATGGGCTGGGCGAACGCGGTCACCAGGTCCACCGTGGGACCGGCCTTTTCCATGGCGTCCAGGTGCTCGGCGGTGATCTGCTCGACTCGCTCGGTGAGCAACTTCATCCGCCGGACGGTGAACTTGCCCGCCAGCAGTTTGCAGCAGCGTCGAGAAGCCGGTCGCCCACAGCGTGACCCGGCCCCCTCCGCGCAACACGCCCAGGTCGATCTCCAGCCCGACGGTGAACATGAACAGGACGAGGCCCACACCCGCCAGCGCGTGCAGCAGGGGTTGTACCTCGCCGGGGAAGAGGGTCTCGGAGAGACGGGCGCCGACCAGGGTGGGCCCGAGCAGGACCCCGGCGAGTATCTCGCCGATGACCGCGGGCTGGCCCAACGCCCGGGCGGCGGCCCCCAGTACGCGTGCCAGGCCCAGGATCAGGGCCAGGTCCAGGAGCAGGTGGAGCGTCTGCGACTGCGTCACGGTCAGGGGTCTTCCTCGGCGTCCGGCGGGCCGTCGGCCGACGGCCGGGTGCCGGGGGCCGGGGTCCCGCCGTCGCTGGGCAGGACGACACTGGCGGTTCCCTTGTTCAGGTCGATGCGTGTCCGCGGCGGGGCGCCGTCGCCCTCCTCGTCGCGGAGCACCTCCTGCTGTTGCTGCTGCTTGAGCTCGACCAGCTTGTTGCCGTTGAAGATCAGGTTGAACTCGTCGAACGCGTGGCCGGTCAAGGGACGCCGCGAACTGCCCTGCCGGAACAGGAGGCTGCGCCCCTTGAAGAAGCGGCGCAGGACCAGTTCCGTCCCGCAGCAGATGAACAGCAACAACGCGAGCCCGGGAATGACGGCCTCGCTCCACACAAATGACATCGGGTAAGCCTCCTGCTGTCGTGCCGAGGCTATCCGCCGACCGGGGTCCGCTCCTCGAAGATCCGGTGTCCCGTTCCGTCCGGTGCCGTCTCGGACCTTGCACGGCATACAGGCGCGGCGGAGTCTCCAGTGGAGTTCAGCGCCTGCGCAGCCCGAGGAGAATCGATGATCCCGCTCTCGCACGCACAGCAGCGACTGTGGTTCCTCCACCGGTTGGAAGGGCCCAACGCCACCTACAACATGCCGGCCGTCCTGCGGCTGACGGGTGAGCTCGACCGGGCCGCGCTCGTCGCGGCGCTGCAGGACCTCATCGATCGGCACGAGCCGCTGCGCACGGTGTTCGTCAGCCGGGACGACGTGCCCGGCCAGCAGATCCTCGCCCCGGGCGCGGCCCGGCTGGAGGCCGCCGTCGCCGACGTCGCCCCCGAGGAGCTGGACGGCGAACTCGCCGAGCTGGCCGCCGGCGCCTTCGACCTGGAGGCGGAGATACCGATCCGGGCGCGGCTGTTCGCGCTGTCCGAGCGCGAGCACGTGCTGGCGCTGGTGATCCACCACATCGCCGCGGACGGCTGGTCGATGGCCCCGCTCGCCCGCGACCTCACCGCCGCGTACGAGGCGCGCCGCGCCGGGCGCGCGCCGGACTGGCCTCACCTGCCGATCCAGTACGCGGACTACACCCTCTGGCAGCAGGAGCTGCTCGGCGGCGAGGACGACCCGGAGTCCCTGATCAGCGAGCAGGTCGAGTACTGGCGCAAGGCGCTGGCCGGGCTGCCCGACGAGCTGCGGCTGCCGGTGGACAGGCAGCGCCCCGCCGAGCCCGGCAACCAGGGCGGCAACGTCCCGTTCCGGGTCGGCGCGGAGCTGCACCGGAAGCTGTCCGAGCTGGCCACGCGGTCGGACGCCAGCCTGTACATGGTGGCGCAGGCGGGGCTCGCCGCGCTGCTGAGCCGGCTGGGTGCCGGCACGGACATCCCGCTCGGCTCGCCGATCGCCTGCGTCCGCCAACCGGCTGGCACGGCTGCTGGTGGCGCACGGCTGCGGACCGCAGCAGCGGGTCGCGCTGGCCCTGCCGAGGGACGAGCGGCTGCCGGTCGCGATGTGGGCGGTCCTCACCTCCGGTGCCGCGTACGTGCCGCTCGACCCCACTCACCCGGCCGAGCGGGTGCGGTACCTGGTGGAGGACGCCCGCCCGGTGCTGGCGGTGACGGACCGCGCCGGCGCGGCCGTCCTGCCCGACGGCCTGCCCCGTATCGTGCTCGACGACCCGGAGACCCGGGCCGCACTCGCCGGGTTCGGCGAAGGGGACCTCACCGACGCGGACCGGACGGCGCCGCTGCGTCCCGACGACGCGGCCTACGTGATCTACACCTCGGGATCGACCGGGCGGCCCAAGGGCGTGGTGGTCGCGCACCGCGGGGTGGCGAACCTGTCGGCGTGGGCGGGCGAGGTCTTCTGCGCGGACGTGTTCGCGGGCGCGCTGGCCTCCACCTCGGTGACCTTCGACGTCTCCGTCTCGGATATGGTCCTGCCGCTGCTGCACGGCGGCAGCGTCGAGGTGGTGCGCGACGTACTCGCGCTGGCCGACGAGGACCGCCCCGAGGCGAGCCTGGTCTGCACGGCACCGTCCGCGATGTCGGCCGCGCTCGCCACCGGGGGACGGCTACGGATCGGCACCGTCATCCTGGTGGGCGAGGCGGTCACGCCGCGGCTGATGCGGGATCTGCGGGCTGCGGCGCCCGGTGTGCGGATCGCGAACCTCTACGGCCCGACGGAGGCGACCGTCTACGCCACCGAGTGGTACGACGACGGCAACGCCGCGGGCGTGGCACCGATCGGCCGGGCACTGACCAACTACCGCACCTACGTGCTGGACGGCGGCCTGAACCCGGTGCCCCCCGGCGTCACGGGCGAGCTGTACCTCGCGGGGGCCGGTCTCGCCCAGGGCTACTCGGCGCCGTCGAACGGGCAGGCGGTGAAGCGTTCGGCGGTCATCGAGGGCCGCCCGCGTTTCTGCACGAGATCGACCACCCGCTGGCCGGCCTGGGAGAGGACAGCCTGGCCGCGCTGCCGGAGATCCTCGCGCGGCAGACCGCGATGCTGAGGGAGCCGTTCGCCCGCGCGGTCGACACCGACCTGCTGTTCTTCACCGCGCGGCGCAGCCACCCGGACGAGCCGGACTTCGCACTCGGCTGGCAACCGCTGGTCACGGGACGTATCACTCAGATCGAGGTCGACTGCGAACACAACCAGATGACGGAGCCGAAGGTGCTGGAACACATCACCCCTGCGCTGCGGGCGAAACTCTCGACCGGCGGTCGGTGACTCAGGGCCGATTGGCGACGTAGTTCCCACTCGCGGCAGGTAGTACGGATCGGACTATCTCCGTTTGGTGCCGAAGCTGTGACACTGCGGGCGTTCGTGCCCTACTATGCTTGCATCGTCTGCCGTCGACGGGGAAACAACGACGGGACCGAGAGCATTTCGGGGCGAACGTAAAACGGGGGTAGGTTTGCGCATCCGTGTGTCACGTTGGCACGGTTATTTGGCTGCCAGTTGGGCTGGAATTTTCGCCGGCCTGCATTTCTTCTGGGCCCTCGGTGGGGAAGCGGGCCTGGATGTCTCCTCCGGTGAGCGGCTCGCGACCGAACGGCCGGCCTGGTTCGTGGCCGGAGGGCTCTGGGGAGTGGGCTTTCTGTGCCTGATCGGCGCCGCGGTGGCGCTCGGCCTGCGGCGGCGGGGAGTGCGCGGGCGCAGGTGGCGCCTGCTCCAGCTGCTGGGCCTGGCGATCTGCGCGCTGCTGCTCTTCCGGGGCCTTCTCATCGAGGTCCTGCTCGTCTTCGGTGTCTCGGCCGTCGGCGAGGTCAGCGCCGCGCAGAAAGCTTGGACGCTCGCGGTCTGGAACCCCTGGTTCATTCTCGGCGGAGTGCTGTTCGGTCTCGCGGCGAGAAGCTTCGGCAAGGGTATGTCCGACCGCGTGGCAGCGGATGTCGTGGTCACTTCGTAAGTGGTTGAACGTGCAAATGAACTCTGAGTAAATGTTTGGCAATTTCGGGGGGGGGATTGTCCGGGTGACGCCTGCCTACGCATCGGAATTCGTACAGCAACTGCGAGAACTCCGGCTGAGTGTTGGACAGCCTTCTATGCGGCGTCTGCAGCAGTTGGGAGGGAAAACCAGGGCGGCCAATGGCGACGAGGTCGACGCGCTACCGCGGAGTACGGTCTCGACGATTCTGCGCGGCGACAAGCTGCCGCGCTCGGAATTCGTCTCGGCATCCGTCACGGCCTGCCTGGAGTACGGTGGGCAGCCGCCGGAGAAGGTGGCGGAGGTGACCGAACACTGGCTCAGCTGCTGGCGGGCGCTCTACGCGGCAGAGGTGAGGGAAGCTCCCGAGGGGAGCGGCTCCCGGCACGAGCCGGCAGGCCAGGGGCCGAAGGAGCGGAGCGTGCCCCGGCACCTCCCGCCCGACGTGCGGTTCCTGGTCGACCGTGAGGCCGAACTCTCGCTCGCCGACGAGCGGTTCCGCCGGCAGCCCGGAGGGAGCGTCTTCCTCGTGACGGGCCCGGTCGGCGTCGGGAAGACCGCGTTCGCCGTCCGCTGGGGGCACCGTCTGGCTGAGGACTTCCCCGAAGGTCAGCTGTACGTCGATCTGCGGGGTCCGCACGGGCCGTTGGACAGCGGGCAGGCCCTGGGTGTGCTGCTCTCCAGCCTCGGTGTGCGCGAGGAAGACTGCCCGGCGGACCCGTGGCGGCGGATGCAGCGGTACCGGGCGCTGCTCGCCGAGCGCCGCATGCTCGTCGTCCTCGACAACGCCTCCGACGCCGAGCAGGTGCGCCCGCTGCTGGCGACCGGCGAGCACTGCCGGACGATCGTCACCAGCCGCAACCGGATGTCGGGGCTAGGTTCTGTCCGGCGGATCATGTGACCCTCTGACTGGTCGCTCGTTGGTCCGGACATGGGGCGGGGGGATCTGACGAATCACGAGTGGTCGTTGCTGGAACCGCACCTGCCGCCTCTGGGCTGCCGGGGCGGCCGGTGGAACGATCACCGCACCGTGGTCAACGGGATCCTGTTCCGGATCCGAACCGGTGTCCCGTGGCGTGATCTGCCGGAACGCTACGGCTCGTGGAAGACCGTCTATGAACGGCATCGCCGCTGGTCGGCGGACGGCACCTGGAACCGGATCCTGCATTCGGTCCAGGCCGATGCCGACCTGGCGGGGCGGGTCGACTGGTCGACGGTCGGGGTCGACTCGACGTCCTGCCGAGCGCATCAGCACGCGGCTGGCGCCCGCAAGGCCAAGCCGCGGGTCCCGAAAAAAGGACGACGCCCCGGCACCACCGCCCCGACGAGGGACTCGGACGGTCCCGGGGCGGCCTGACCTGCAAGATCCATCTCGCCGGCGAAGGCGGCTGCCGCCCCATGTCCCTCCTGCTCACGCCGGGACAGTGGGGCGACGCACCGCAGATGATCGAGGTCCTGGACCGGATCCGAGTTCCCCGGCTACTGGGCGGAAGGCCCCGGGCCCGGCCGGACCACGTCAGCGGCGACAACGCATACAGCTCTCGCCGAAACCGCCGCTACCTGCGAAGACGCGACATCCGGCACACGATCCCGGAACCGAAGGACCAGCGGGCCAACCGCCGCCGCAGGGGCAGCAACGGGGGCAGGCCCGCCGGCTTCGACCGCGACCGCTATCGGCGACGCAACGAGGTCGAGCGGACCATCAACCGGCTGAAGAACTCCCGCGCGGTCGCGACGCGTTACGACAAGAGGGCCTACGTCTTCCACGGCACCGTCACCGCCGCAGCGATCCGACTCTGGCTCCGTCAGTGATCCGCCGGACAGAACCTAGTGGTCAGAGAGGCCGCACAGCGGCTGGTCCTGGACGTGCTCAGTTCCGAGGCGGCGTGCGCGGTGCTCAGCGCCGTCATCGACGAGGCGCACGTGGTGGACGCGCGCGCCGATCAGCTCGTCCCCGGCATCACCCTGACCGAGCTGGCCGCCAAGCACGCGCTGACCCACGTCACCCTGCCCCCCGCGGTCCTCTCCGCGATGCGGCCCGACGAGCTGCCCGCGGACCTGACCCTCAACCTGGCCGGCGAAGCGTGCCCGGCCGAGACCGTCGCCGCCTGGCCACCGGGCCGCCTCGTGCCGGCGGCGAGCGCACCTACTCCGACTTCTTCCGCAACATCGCGATCTTCGGCTACTACGAGGGCGGCAAGCGGATGCCCGCGCCGAAGCGGGGCAACATCTTCTGCGCCGCCTTCGACGAGGGCTGGTTCTGGTACATCCCGCTGAGCGACACCCTCACCAGCGTCGGCGCTGTGGTGCACCGCGACTTCGCCGAGTCGGTGCAGGGCGACCCCGCCGAGGCGCTCTCGCAGCTCATCGCCAAGTGCCCCCGGATCGACGAGCTGCTGTCCGACGCGCAGCGCGTCACCGAGGGCACCTACGGCCAGGTGCGGGTGAGGAAGGACTACTCCTACAGCAACAACAGCTACTGGCGCCCGGGCATGGTGCTGGTCGGGGACGCGGCCTGCTTCCTCGACCCGGTCTTCTCCTCGGGGGTGCACCTGGCGACCTACAGCGCGCTGCTGGCCGCACGGTCCATCAACTCCGTGCTGGCGGGCGAGGTGGCCGAGGAAGCGGCCTTCACCGAGTTCGATGCGCGGTACCGCCACGAGTTCGGCCTGTTCTACGAGTTCCTGGTGTCCTTCTACGACATGAACAGCGACCACGAGTCGTATTTCTGGCAGGCGAAGAAGGTCGCCGGCTTCGGGGACTCGGAGGTCGAGGCGTTCGTCGAGCTCGTGGGCGGGGTGGCCTCCCTGGACGGTGCTTTCGTGGACGCGGAGTCGGTGCGCACGCGGTTCAAGCACACCTCCGGCGAACTCGAACGGTCGGTGTCCCAGGTCGATCGGACCGGCGGGGACGACGCCACTCCGCTGTACCAGTCGGAGATCATGGGGAGCGTCATGGAGCAGGGCACCCAGATCCAGGCCCAGGCCGCGCTCGGCGGCGACCTCGACCCTGAGGAGGCGCTGTACCCCGGCGGGCTGGTGCCCTCGGCCGACGGCCTGCGCTGGGTGGCGTCGGCCCAGCAGTGAGTCCACGGTCCTGGCTGCGCAGCTTCCACACCGGGCCCGACGTGGCGAGCCGCCCGGTCGAGCTGGTCTGCTTTCCCCACGCGGGCGGTTCCGCCGGCTACTTCGTTCCACTGTCAGCGCAGCTCGAAGGCGTCACCCAGGTCCTGGCGGTGCAGTATCCGGGCCGCCAGGACCGCTGGGGGGAGCCTGCGATCGACAACATCGCCGAGCTCGCCGAGCACGTCGTCGCCGCGCTCGGACCGGCCCGCAGCGGTGGTCGGCTGGCGCTGTTCGGACACAGCATGGGCGCTCTGGTGGCCTACGAGGTGGCCCGCCGCCTGCCATCGGCGCGGCTGTACGTGTCCGGCTGCCCGGCTCCCTCGCGGGGCGTCGAGGCCACGAAGGGGATCAGGGACGACGCAGGGCTGCTCGCGGACCTGCGCAGGCTGAACGGAACGGACGCCGGACTGCTCGCCGACCCGGAGATGCTGGAGCTGATCCTTCCCGCTCTCCGGGCCGACTACCACGCGGTACGGACCTACCAGTGGCAGCCGGGCCCCGAGCCCCGCTGCCCGGTGCGCGTCCTCACCGGCAGCCACGACACCCGCACCCCGCCGCACGTGATGGCCGACTGGAAACGGCACACCACGGGCCCGTGCCACTTCGACGAGTTCGAGGGCGGCCACTTCTACCTGACCGAGCACACCGGCCCGGTAGCGGACCTCCTCGCCGCCGACCTCGCCCAGGCGGTGTGAGGAGCGCTACGCCGCACGAAAAGGCCGTGGCCGCGCCCGTCCTCACCGCCCCTCGCGGGATCGAAGATGCCCGCCGTCTCGAAGGACTCGGCGTAGCGGCTGGAGCGCTACGCCGCACCCTGAAGCACAAAGGCCCTTTCCAGGGGGAAGCCCCAGGCGGGGGCGGACGAGTCGGCCTGTACGCCGGGTTCTGGCCTGCTTCTGGCAGAGCAAGGCTGTGACCTGCGGTTCAGGGCCGACGGGCCGGGCCGCCCAACGCTCTGGGACTTGCGAGGGACTTTTCGTCGTTCAGGGACTCACCGGTGCGTCCGAGAGCCAGGACTCCAGCGACTTCCTGCCGCGCGCGCCGGCCTGCGGCATGAAGTGTGTATAGGTGCGGAGAGTGAAGGCCGGGTCGGAATGACCGAGCCACTTCGCGAGCGAGACGATCGACTCGCCAGCGTCCAGCATGATGGAGGCGTACGTGTGACGAAGTACATGGAAGCCGTGCTCACGGCTGGGCTCCCAGACCCTGGACGGCTTCTCACCCTCCGCTGGTGCAGCAAGGGGTGAGATGACGCCTGCGGCAGCGAGCGCCGGCTTCCACGTTTGCGTGTGCCACACCGACCGGTTGATCACCGACCGCCGGGTGCCTCCGGAGGCGATCAAGGTGACCGTGCGCGCGGTGGTGCCGGTGCGGCGTGCGAGTGGGACGTAGCCGATGCGGCCGAGGGTTTGTCCGAGGCCGCCGAGTCCGAGGGCCCAGGCGGCTTGGGCCGGGGTGGCGCCGCGTTCGGTCATGAGGGGGACCAGTCCGATGACGACGGCGTGGACGGTGAGTGCGGAGAGCGTCATCGCCGCGGTGAGCATCAGGAACGGCCTCGTACGAGCAACGGACTTCCGATCCTGCTCGGCTTCTCCCGGAGCGGGGGTTGCGGCGGGCGGCGGAGGCCAGGGTGCGCGCAGGGCCAGTGCGTGGGCGGGGATGGTGACCAGGGCGAGCACGGCGGCCAGTACGGCGTAGGCCCCTCGCCAGCCGAGATGGTCGGCGAGCGTGGCGGACAGCGGGGCGAAGACTGCGCTGGCCAGTCCGCCGGCGAGGGTGACGATGGTCAGGGCGCGGACCCGGTTGGGGCCCCACCAGCGGGTGAGGGCTGCGAAGGCGGGCGGATAGAAGGTCGCGGCCATCGCGACCCCGGCGCACAGCCAGGCCGTGATGAAGACGGGCAGGCTGGGGGCGGTGGCGATGGCCAGTACGCAGGCGGTGCCGAGGACGGACCCGGCGGTCATGACGGCGCGTGGGCCGCGCCGGTCGAGGATGCGGCCAAGGGGGATCCCGGCGAGTGCGGAGATGAGCAGAGCGGCGGAGAAGGCGCCGGTGCTGGCGGTGGTGGACCAGCCGGTGTCCTTGCTCAGGTGCGGCAGCAGGACGGGGAAGGCGTAGGAGAGAATGCCCCAGCTCGTGATCTGAGTGACGCACAAGGCCGGGAGCGCGGCGCGGGGCCGCGACCGGATGCTGTTCTCGGCTCCGGTCGCGGCCTGCGTGTCTGTCGGGGGGCGAGGCATCGCCGGATCGTCAGCAGCCGCCGCCCGTCGTGGTGGCCGGGGCGCCGATCTGGAGGGTTGCCGGGGCGGCGCAGCAGCCCCCGCCGTCGGACGGGATGGCGTCGGCCTCGTCGTAGAGGCCGGAGCCGCCGCACACTCCGGTCTCGGCGAGGATCAACTCGACCCGGGCGGCGGCCTCGTGGTCCCCGGCGAGCGCGGCGGCGACGGAGCGAGCCTGCTCGTAGCCGGTCATGGCCAGGAAGGTGGGGGCGCGGCCGTAACTCTTCATGCCCAGCAGGTAGACATCCGGCTCGGGATGGGCCAGCTCCTTGGCGCCATGCGGGTAGACGGTGCCGCAGGAGTGGACGTTGGGGTCGATGAGGGGCGCGACCTGCACAGGGGCCTGGAGGCGTGCGTCGAGGTCGAGGCGCAGCTCGTCCAGAAAGGACAGGTCGGGGCGCAGTCCGGTGAGCGCGATGATCTCGTCGACGGGTTCGAGGCGGCGGCCGTCGTCGGTGACGAGGACGAGCCGATCGTCGCCGTCGCGTTCGACAGACTGGGTGCGGAAGCCGGTGGTGGCGGTGGCGTGCCCGGCCTTGACGGCGGCCTTGGCGCGCAAGCCGAGCGCGCCGCGCGCGGGGAGTTGGTCGGCCTCGCCGCCGCCGAAGGTGTCGCTGCCGATGCCGCGGCGCAGCACCCAGGCGGCGTGCGTGCCGGGTTCGTCCTCGGCGAGATCGGCGAGGGCGGCCAGGACAGTGAAGGCGGAGGCACCGGAGCCGACGACGGCGGTGCGCTTGCCCGCGTAACGGGCGCGAACGGCGGGGTCATTGAGGTCCGGGATGCGGTAGGAGATCCGATTGGTCGCTGACCGCTCGCCGAGGGCGGGGAGGCCGTTGCCGCCGAGCGGGCTCGGGGTGGACCAGGTGCCGGAGGCATCGATGACCGCGCGAGCCGAAACCTGCTCCTCGGTGCTGTCCGACAAGGTCAGGCGGAGGACGAAGGGCTGTCCCTCGCGGCCGGCGTCCACGATGCGGTCGCGTCCCGCGCGGGAGACGCCGGTGACGCGCGTGTCGTAGCGCACCCGCTCGTCGAGAACGTCGGCGAGCGGCTGGAGGTAGCGCTCGGCCCAGTCGGCGCCGGAGGGGTAGGTGCTGCCGTCGGGGCGCTGCCAGCCGGTGGGGGCGAGGAGCTTCTCGGCGGCGGGGGCGATCACCTCGTCCCAGGTGGAGAAGAGCCGCACGTGGCCCCACTCCCGTACGGCCGCTCCCGCTTCCGGTCCTGCCTCCAGGACCAACGGTTCGATGTCGCGCTCCAGCAGGTATGCGGCGGTGGCCAGGCCGATCGGCCCGGCGCCGATCACGGCGACGGGAAGCGCGGGGTGCTGCTGCTCGGACATGGGGAGCCCCTTGTTGCTGATTCGAGATTGATCGATACAGTGAGGTGGAGTCTGGCACTCTGAATCGATAGATGTCAATATGGGGGCATGCCGAAGCTGAAGGACCTTCCCGTCGTAGAGCCGGACACCGCGGAAGACGCCATGCCCTGCTGCCCGCCGCTGACCGCGCCGAACCTGTCGGCCGAGGACGCGCAGACGATGGCCAGGATGTTCAAGGCCCTCGGCGAGCCGATCCGCGTGCTGCTCTTCAACCGGGTCGTCGCGCACCCCGAAGGCGAGGTGTGCGTATGTGACCTGGGTGATCTCGGCGTCGCGCAGCCCACGGTCTCCCACCACCTGAAGAAGCTCCGCGACGCGGGCCTCGTTCTCTCCGAGCGCCGGGGAACGTGGGTCTACTACCGCGTCGCCCCCGGCGTTCTGGCGCGGATGGGCGCGATTACGCGCTGACCGGCGGAAGGTCCGCGGGTCAGTCCGCAGGGGTGATCGGTCGCTGTGTCTCTTGGAGTTCGCGCAGCAGGCTGACGGCGAGCATCACGGCCGTCAGCGCGTTGGCCTTGGTGTACTGGGTGGGGCCGACCGCGTGGGAGGTCGCGTGCCGGGAGTGTTGCTCAGGGACCGGCGGGCCGAAGTATTCGCAAAGGGCGGCATGGACGCTGGTGTGGATGCAGTAGGCGCGGAACTTGCCGATGTTGGTGGCCGCCGTGGCCTTCGGCATGCCGGCCTTGGCGCTCTTGTAGTCGAAGTGTCCCTTGCGGTTGGCGAGCGACGGGTCGGCTCGCACGATGGCGAGCAGCACGGTGTCCCATACGGCCGCAGCCAGGGCCTGGCAGGGGGCGGTGCGGCCCTCGGCCAGCAGGCCGAGGCAGTCGTGCAGATGGCTGACATGTAGGGCCAGGTCGTCGCGGCTGGTTGCCTTGAGGGTGTCCCGGCAGTCCTGGATGACGGTGGCGGCGTGTTCCTCCAGGGCAGCGCGGCGGGTGGCACGGTCATCTTCGGCGATCAGGGCGCGTATGACGTCGGCGCCGGGGACCCAGGCCAGAGGTATGCCGTCCTCCATTACCTGCAGCATGGCTACGTGATCGAGTTTCTCGCCCCGCCAGTTTTCCGGGAAGAGGCCCTCCAGTTGGGAGGTGAACTTCTCCCACGGCCCGTTGAGGCTCTTCGCGACATTCAGGGCCCCGGATGCTGCCAGCGGGAATCCAGGCGCGAGATTCCGAAGATCGAGACCGCGAAGCGGGTTCGGGAGGACGTGCCGGTCACCGGTGAGCTTTCGCAGGTGCTCCGCCGCCGTGAACACCCCGGGCCCGAAGAAGGGACGCATGGCCAGGCCGGGGGCGAAGGACTTCAGGAGCCGGGCATGAGCGGCGGCGAGGGGCGACGGCCCGGTGGCACGCAGCAGTGCCTCGCGGAAGGCGGTGCCTCCGAGGTTCTTGCCCAGGACGCTTGAGCTTTCGAGGGCCGCGGCGAGCTCGCGCGGAGTCTGCTTCGCCGCCTCGGCGGACTCGTCGTGATCTTCCTCCGGCTCGGAGGGAAGCTCTTCGGGATCTTGTTCTTCATCCGGCATTGTGCTGATGCTCCCGTGTCAGTGGTGATGCGATGTTATGTCCGAACGGCCGTAGGCGCGGGAGGTTTTCGGTGGTGGTCGGTCATGAGGCTGGCGGCGCGTGAATCGGCTTCGTGTCGGCGGAAGGCGATGCGTAACCTGTCCCCGTCAAGGAGGACAGCGGTGAGTTGGCCAGGTGGGTCGCGGACGGTCCGACCTCGATGCGGGCGGTGTACGCGGGGGCGGTAGAGCACTCCGTCTACGTCGCCCTTGCCGCGCGCCGCAAGGGCGTGGCCCGCGCGCTGGTGGAGGTGCTGGTGGCCTCGACCGAGGCGGCCGGGATCTGGACGGTGCAATCCAGCGTCTTCCCGGAGAACACCGCGAGCCTGAAGCTGCCCGAGCGGGCCGGATTGCGGCATGTCGGGCGCCGCGAGCGGATCGCCCGGCAGCACGGCGTATGGGGGGACACGGTGCTGATCGAGCGCCGCAGCCTGTTGATCGGCTGAAACAAGGGGGCGGAGCGTGGGCGAGCATCTCAGGTACTTCTTCGAGGCGGGTGTCCCGCATACCGCCCTGTGGCCGGACGATCTCGACAGCCCCTACGGATCGCCCTGCGAGCTGGAGCTGCTGCCGATCAGCCGCCCCCTCCGGGCCGAGCTGGCGGGTTTGTGCGAGTGGTACCAGTCCTCCATCGACTGGGACTATCCGCCCGATCCTTCGCCCTGGTCTGCGGAGGAGCGGGCCCGGTTCGTCCGGCGGGCGGACGCCGCGCTGGCTTCCTTGCGCGAGGAGTTGCCGGACGGCTGGACGGTCGAGGACCGGCGTCCGGCTGCGTGAGGCGGGCGTTCAGCCGAGCAGTGCGGCGATCTGGCGCACGGCCTCGCGCGCGGGGCGGCCGACACCGATGAGCGTGGCGGAGGCCGGGCCCGTCCAGTCGCCGTAGCCCAGCAGGTGAAGACGGGGCTCGTCGCGGGCACGGGTGCTCTCCACCGGGATACGGCCCCGGCCTGCGCCGCTCCGGAGCCCGAGCGGGGCGAGATGGGCGAGGGCGGGGCGGAAGCCGGTGGCCCAGACGATCGCGTCCGCCTCCTGGCGGGAACCATTCGCCCACACGGGGCCGCTCACCTCTAGGCGGATGAACATCGGACGGGCAGCGAGCAGCCCATGATCCCGCGCCTCGCGCACGGGCGGGACGGCGACGATGTCGCCGAGCGCGGCGACGCCTCCGGTGTCGGCGCGTCCGGCCTCCAGCGCGCGGCGCCGCGCCGTGGCGGCATCGAAGAGCGCGCGGCCGTCGATGTCGTCGGGCAGCCAGCGCGGCGGTCGGCGGGTGACCCACGTCAGCGAGATCTCCTCGCCGGAGTCGAAGGTAGCGAGGTCGGCGGCGATCTGCGCACCGGAGTTGCCGCCCCCGACCACTACCACGCGCTGACCGGCGAAGTCCTTGGGGTTGCGGTAGTCGGCGGCGTGCACGTGCCGCCCGGCGAAGGCGCGCTGACCGGGCACGGAGGGCCAGAACGGGCGCCACCAGGTGCCCGTCGCGCTGATCACCGTACGGGCCCACCAGCTCCCGGCATCGCCCTCCACGCGCAGCAGCTCGCCGTCCCGGTGAACGCCCCACACCCGGACCGGGCGGACGACGGGCAGGTCGTAGCGCTCCTCGTACGCGGCCAGGTATCGCACCGCGTGCGCGGCCTCCGGATAAGGCTCGCCGGACTGCACGGGCATAGGACGGCCCGGCAGCGAGGAATAGGCCGCGGGCGAGAAGAGGTGGAGCGAGTCCCACATGCGCCGCCAAGCGCCGCCGGGCCGTTCCTGGGCGTCCAGGACGACGAAGTCGAGGCCGGCGCGGCGCAGGTGATAGGCGGCGGCGAGGCCCGCCTGGCCGCCGCCCACCACGACTGTGTCGTACGGCCGCTCGTTCACCAGGCCACCGTTCCGGGCACCGGAGCGTGGGCCTCGGCGCACGCTCCGTACTGCACCTTGCGGACCTCGGCGGAGACCGGGGCGCCGGTGAGCGCGCCCTTGCGGATACGGCTGGTGTCGATCACGGCGTGCGTCGCGCAGACGGCCGTGCCGCAGCTCTGGCGCACGCCGGTGGGCACTCCAGGCAGCGCATCCAAGAATCAGCCTTCCTGAGTTCGGGGTCCGGCCGTGCTGATGGCCTGGGTGCTGAACTTGCGGCGCCAGGCAAGGGAGACGTAGACGAGCGCGATGAGGACAGGCACCTCGATCAGCGGGCCGACGACGCCGGAGAGCGCCTGGCCGCTGGTGACGCCGAAGGTGGCGATGGCGACCGCGATGGCCAGCTCGAAGTTGTTGCCCGCCGCCGTGAACGCGAGGGTGGCGGTGCGGTCGTAGGCGAGGCCGATGGCCTTGCCGAGCGCGAAGGTGCCGAACCACATCAGCGCGAAATAGACCAGCAGCGGCAGCGCGATACGGGCGACGTCCAGCGGCTGCGAGGTGATCGTCTTTCCCTGGAGGGCGAAGAGGATGACGATGGTGAACAGCAGGCCGTAGAGCGCGAACGGGCCGATCCTCGGGAGGAAGCGGTTCTCGTAGCTCTCGGTGCCCAACTTCTTCTCGCCGATACGGCGGGTGAGGAAGCCGGCGAGGAGCGGGATGCCCAGGAAGATGACGACGTTCAGCGCGATCTTCCACATCGAGATGTCCAGGTGCTGTCCCTCGCCCAGGCCCAGCCAGCCCGGAAGAAGGTCGAGGTAGAACCAGCCGAGCACTCCGAACGCGATGACCTGGAAGACGGAGTTCAGCGCGACGAGGACGGCGGCGGCCTCGCGGTCGCCGCAGGCAAGGTCATTCCAGATGATGACCATCGCGATGCAGCGGGCGAGCCCGACGATGATCAACCCGGTGCGGTACTCGGGCAGGTCGGGCAGGAAGATCCAGGCCAGCGCGAACATCACGGCCGGGCCCAGGACCCAGTTGATCACCAGGGAGGAGGCCATGAGTCGACGGTCGCCGGTGACGGTGTCGAGCTTGTTGTAGCGGACCTTGGCCAACACCGGGTACATCATGATCAGCAGACCGAGCGCGATCGGGAGCGAGACGCCGCCGATCTCGACTCTGGACAGCACGTCGTTCAGCCCGGGGATCGCCCGCCCCAGGCCGAGGCCGACGGCCATGGCGGCGAGGATCCACACGGCCAGGTAGCGGTCCAGGGTGGAGAGCTGCTTGGCGACGCTGGAGCCCGTATCGGTCCCGGTATCGGCGGCTCCGGTGTCCGCGGTGGGTTCCGTCTTGCTCACGGGCAGGGCCTCTTCCGGTCGGCGGCGATTGTGGTACGGGCGGTCTCGGCCAGCTCGGTGAAGGCGCCGGCGAGGGCGGTCAGCACCTCGGGCCGCAGCTTGTAGTAGGTGAACCGGCCGCAGGGCTCGGTCTCGACGACGCCCGCCTCGCGCAGCACCCGCAGATGGTTGGACAGGTTCGTCTGCCGCGCACCGGTCTCCTCCACCAGGTGCGTGGTGCACAGCGTCTCGCGGGCCAGCAGCGTCACGATCTCGTAGCGCAACGGGTCCGCGATCACGCGGATCAGGTCCGCGCCCTCCGGAGGGGTCGTGATCACCTCAGTCTTGGCTGACATCATCATGCGCTGATACTCTCACATCAGCTCCGGGTGATGCCAGTGGGTGCTGATTTGTCCCTGGGGTCCGCAGAGGTCCGACAGAAGCGAGAACGCCGTGTCCGAGAAGCCCTCCGTCCTCTTCGTCTGCGTGCACAACGCGGGCCGCTCCCAGATGGCCGCCGCCTGGCTCAACCACCTCGCCGGAGACCGGGTCGAAGTCCGCTCGGCGGGCTCGGCCCCCGCAGACGCCGTGAACCCGGCCGTCGTCGAGGCCATGTACGAGGTCGGCATCGACATCACCGCCGAGACTCCCAAGGTGTTGACCGTCGACGCCGTCCAGGCGTCCGACGTGTGCGTGACCATGGGCTGCGGAGACGCCTGCCCCGTCTTCCCCGGTAAGCGCTACCTCGACTGGAAGCTGGCGGACCCCGCAGGCCAGGGCGTCGAAGCCGTACGACCCATCCGGGACGAGATCAAGGCCCGTATCGAGACACTGCTCAACGAGATCGCCCCAAAAACGCCGGAAGCCGGGAAATGAGTACCGAGACGGGCCATCGGATGCTCAGCCGAGCTGGACGCTGAACGCTACCCGGCCGGACTCCTCGGTACCGGGACGAGGGGTGGGAGGGACTGGCGCGTGGCGCCTGAAACCGGAAGCCAGGAACTGATCGCCTGAAGGTGGTCGGTGGTGCGCAACTCCTGCCCAGCGGGGGGCTTCGTGCGTGGCGTCAACGGCGCCGCCGTTGTAGCTGCTTGACGACGTAGGCTGCATCCCGCCCGACCCCGCGCACCGACGCGGAGGCGTTGCTGCGCTGGTACTCCAGCCCTACGTAGGCCAACCCCCGAACGGTCGTGGAGACCCCGGACCGCTGGAACGGTATGCCGTCGGCGTCCAGCGCGCCTGTCCCAGCCAGGTAGCCCATGTCCGGACGGTAGCCGGTGGCCAGGATCACCGTGTCGACGCGCTCTCGCGCCCCGTCGTGCCACTCGACGCCGTCCTCGCTCAGTCGGGCGAAAAGCCGACGGTGGTCCGGGTTCCCGGACTCCAAGGCGGAGCGGTAACGCCCGTCGTCGATGATCGGCATCGACCTGCTGCCCAGCCAGCGCCCGATCGGCGCGGAATCGATGCCTGTCCGCGTCAGCCACCAGTGCAGGTCCCTGCCCGCGATCCGCTGCGCCTGCCAGCGCAACGGTCCCCTGCTGGTGAGGGTTACCCGCGCCACCCCCGCCAAGTCGGCGGCGATCTGGATCGCCGAATTCCCGCCTCCGACCACTATCACGCGCTGCCCTGCGAACGAGTCCGACGAGCGGTACTCGCACGCGTGCAGCACTGTGCCCGCGAACTCCCCGAGCCCCGGAAGCTCGGGCCGGTACGGATTCCCGAAATACCCGCTCGCCGCGATCACTGCCGCCCCCTCGTGCTGTGACCCGTCCCCGGTGCGCACGGCGAACCCACCCCTGGGTGCTGCCTTCACCGCCTCTACCCGCTGCCCGTAGCGCACTTCCCCGTCGAACCGTCGCGCGTACGCTCGCAGATAGGCCGCCACCTCATCCCGCCGCGGATACCGCTCCCCGTCCCCGGAGAACCGCGCACCGGGCAGCGCGGAGAACCGCGCCGGTGAGAAGAGGGCCAGGCTGTCGTAGTAGCGCGGCCAGGAGCCCCCCACCGCCTCTTCGGAGGCTTCCAGTACGAGGAAGGGCATGCGCGCCGCACGCAACGCGTGGGCAACGGCTAGACCGGACTGACCGCCCCCAATGACGATCACGGGGTTCCTTGTGTTCAGCATGACCTGAGTGTATTGACGTATGCCAAAATAGCAATAGGTGGAGGTGGAGCTAGACTCTGACCAGGGACGAAGGGAGGCGGGAGATGGTCGCACCAGGGCCCCGGCCGGATGCCGACCAGGCCGCAGAACTGCACCCGGCCACCCACGACTTCCTCAAGGCTCTCGCCAACCCGACCCGCCAGAAAGTCATGCTCCTCTTCGCGCAGGGCGCCGAACTCTCCGTCAACGAGGTCGCCGAACAGGCCGGCATCAGCCAGCCCACTGCCTCCCAGCAACTCGCCCTGCTCCGCCGAGGCGGCATCCTCGCCTCCCGTCGCGACGGCAAGGTCGTCCTCTACTGCAGCGACAAGGAAGGCGTCGCCGCTGCCCTCGCCGACCTCCAGGCGTATCTGCGCGTCTGCTGCTGATAACTGACTGCCAAAGTCCTTCGCGGCGGGCATCGAGCAGGGGCGAAGGTTCTGGTTTAACGCCCTTGGTGGCCTGGTAGCGCCCGGCTTGACGCCGCGATCTTTGTGGGAAGTGGCCAAGAGCCGCTGTGGCCACCATCCGAAGATGGACCCCAGGCGCTATTGGACACTGATTGGACAGGCGCTTCTGGACCGTGCAATACAGGAACGCCCTCTGTGGACGGAGGTGAGTGCTCTGATCAGGCACGATGTCACTCTGCGGCACCAGTGGTCACGAGCCAACATGACCGCCCGCGTGCTCGTAATGCGTAGGTCCTAGGTTCTGCGTGCAGCAGAGATACGGCACGCCCTGGGGCCACCGAGCCGCGTACCCAGGACCCCTCGGGGCGGGCTGAGGAAGGCGGACGAGCGTGGCGCCGGACGTTCCCCATCAGGGCTGGAGGCGGAGTCCGCCAGGGACTTTTCAGGGACTTTCAGCTCTGTCCGAGGGACTTGTGAGGGACTTCGAGCCGCGTAAAGCAGCAAGGGTGTGAAAGCCTGGAACGGGCCTCCGTTGCTGGTCAGAGGCCCGTTCCAGGGGGAAGCCCCAGGCGGGGGCGGACGAGTCGGCCTGTACGCCGGGTTCTGTTCCTCCGGGGCCTTGCGGCGCCCGGAGGCGACGGTCATCCATCTAGGGCCGGTGTTGCCACCGGCCTCGTGCGGTCTACCCGCGGACTCGGGCGGGCAGCCCTCGGTCGTCCGCGCAGAGCCGCGCACGCGGCCCCTCTTGACCTTGCTCCGGATGGGGTTTACCGAGCCGCCCAGGTCGCCCTGGGCGCTGGTGGTCTCTTACACCACCGTTTCACCCTTACCGGAAGCCGTACGGATACGGCCCCGGCGGTCTGCTTTCTGTGGCACTGTCCCGCGGGTCACCCCGGGTGGGCGTTACCCACCATCCTGCCCTGTGGAGCCCGGACGTTCCTCGGCGAGAAAGCGGCTCGCTTCCTCGACGCGACCGTCCGGCCGGCTCGTCCGCCGTGCCGACCATGCTACCCGGCGACGGGCGGGGCACCGCACGGCTGTGGTCGGTCGCCTGCGGGCAGTACCGGCCGCCGCCCGCCAGGGGAGGCCGCTCAGCGGCGGTGCAGGTCCTCGGGGGAGAGCTCGCCCGGTGTGCGGTGGCCCGACAGGCCCAGCGTGAGGTCGAGGTCGGCCAGCAGGGAGCGCAGCACGTGGCGTACGCCGTCCTGGCCGCCGTGCGCCAGCCCGTACGCGTACGGCCGTCCGACCAGCACGGCGCGGGCGCCCAGCGCGAGCGCCTTGAGGATGTCGGCGCCGGTGCGGATGCCCGAGTCGAACAGCACCTCCACGCCCGTGCCCTCGAGCGCCCGCACGGCTGAGGGCAGCGCGTCCAGGGATGCCATCGCCCCGTCGACCTGGCGGCCTCCGTGGTTGGAGACGACGATGCCGTCCATGCCCGCGTCGGCGGCGCGGCGGGCGTCGTCCGGGTGCTGGATGCCCTTGAGGACGATCGGCCCGTCCCAGTGCCGGCGCAGGAACGGCAGCCTGTCCCACGACCTGTCCGTACCGGTGAACATCGGCACCCAGCGCAGCACGGCCGCGCCCAGGTCCTCCTCGGGAGGCTTGGCCAGTCCCGCGCGGAAGGCCGGGTCGGAGAACGGGATCGCCGTGCCGACGCCCCGGATGAACGGCAGGTAGGCCCGGTCCAGGTCCTGGGGGCGCCAGGCCAGCGTCCAGGTGTCGAGGGTGACGACGAGTGTGGTGTACCCCGCGCGGCGCGCCCTGCCGAGGATGCTGGCGCACACCTCGTCGTCGTTCGGCCAGTAGAGCTGGAACCAGCGCGAGGCGCCCGCGCCGCCTTCGTCGTGCGCGGCGGCGCCTTCGTCGTGCGTGGCGGCGCCTTCGTCGTGCGCTTCCGCGACGTGTTCGAGGGTGTGGGACGAGGCGGTGGACAGCGTCATCGTCAGCCCGAGCGAGGCCGCGGCGCGTGCGGTGGCCAGCTCTCCGTCCGGGTGCACGATCGACTGCACCCCGAGGGGCGCGAGCAGCACCGGCGCGGGCATCGGGGTGCCCAGCACGGTGGTGCGCAGGTCGCGGTGGGTGGCGTCGGTGAGCATGCGCGGAATGAGCCGGTGGCACTCGAACGCCTCGCGGTTGGCGCGGTGGGTGGCGCCGGAGCCCGCGGAGCCCGCGAGGTAGCCGAAGGCGCCGGCGTCCAGGTGGGCGCGGGCCGAGGCGCCGAGGGCCGTGCCGTCGGTGGTGAACGGCGGCACGCGGTCCTCGAGGCCGTGCAGGTAGATCTCGTTCTGGTAGTGCGCGAAGTGCGTGTGGTGCGCGAGGTGCGCGGGGGCGGGGGCCCCCCCCCCCCCCCCCCCCCCCCCCCCCCCCCCCCCCCCCCCCCCCCCCCCCCCCCCCCCCCCCCCCCCCCCCCCCCCCCCCCCCCCCCCCCCCCCCCCCCCCCCCCCCCCCCCCCCCCCCCCCCCCCCCCCCCCCCCCCCCCCCCCCCCCCCCCCCCCCCCCCGTCCTCGAGGCCGTGCAGGTAGATCTCGTTCTGGTAGTGCGCGAAGTGCGTGTGG
>NZ_JASKYT010000739.1:0-797 GCF_041028275.1 Streptomyces sp. PU-14G | reverse complement strand
CCTCCCTCCAGCGCGTCACCGTCGTCACGGGCGGAAGCCGGGGCATCGGCGCCGCGACGGCGCTGCGGCTCGCCCGCGCAGGCCACCACGTGGGCATCGGTTACGCGCGCGACGAGGAGGCGGCCACCCGCACGGCGGAGGCGGTCCGGGCGGCCGGCGGCGAGGCGGTCGCCGTACGGGTGGACACCAGCGACGCCGAGGCGGTCGACCACCTCTTCGATACGGTGCGCTCCGGGCTCGGCCCGATCACGGGGCTGGTCAACAACGCGGGGATCTCCGGTCCGCTGGGCCGCTTCACCGAGACGGCGCCCGAGGTGATGCGGCGGGTGGTGGACGTCAACGTGACGGGGGCGCTGCTGTGCGCCCGCCGTGCGCTGCGCGAGATGTCGACCGCGCACGGCGGGCGGGGCGGCGCCCTCGTGAACATCTCCTCCTCCGCCGCCACCCTCGGCTCCCCCGGCGAGTACGTGCACTACGCCGCCTCGAAGGCCGCGGTCGACGCGATGACGGTGGGCCTGGCCAAGGAGTTCACCGGCGAGGGCGTACGGGTCAACTGCGTGCAGCCGGGCTCCGTACTGACCGGGATGCACGCCGCGATGGGGGATCCCGACCGGGCCTGGAAGAAGGCGCAGATCACACCGGCGCGCCGCCCCGGCGAACCCGAGGAGGTCGCCGACGCCGTGGCCTGGCTGCTCTCGGACGAGGCGTCCTACACCTCGGGGGCCGTGCTGCGGGTCGCCGGCGGCCTGTGACCGGCCGCGGCTCGCGGCCAGCGCTGCGCCCGCCTTCCGTGGCCC
>NZ_JASKYT010000738.1:0-973 GCF_041028275.1 Streptomyces sp. PU-14G | reverse complement strand
CGACGGGTAGGCGGTCGGAGGCGGGTGGGTCGGAGGGTCGGGTGCGGGGCGTCCTCGGGCTGTCGGTAACCTGAGCGCGCACGCCAAGCCCATCCGTACGCGACCGGCAACGCTCCGGAGCCTCCCGTGCTCAGCAGCGTGCCGCCGCCCTGGCCCGCCAAGGAGTTGCCGCCGCCGTGAGCAGCAGCCTTCGTCGCGGCACCCTCGCCGCCACCACCCTCGCGCTCGCCGCCGTCTCGCTGACCGCCTGTGGCGCGGGGAACGACGCGCAGACGCTGGAGATCAAGCCCGACAACGCGGCGACGCGCGTCGGGGACATCAAGATCCAGAACGCCAACGTCGTGACCGGCACCCACGGCACCGGCGAAGCGACCGTCACGGCGCGGATCTTCAACAACGGCAACAAGGACCAGACCCTCAAGGGTGTTTCGGTCAGCGGCTCCCGCGCCGAGCTCAGCCCGGCCAAGGGTGAGAAGAAGCTCGTCGTGCCGGCCGGTGGCTCGCTGGAGCTCGGCGGCAAGGGCGAGGCCTCGGCGCTGCTCACCGACGCGAAGCGGGCGGGCGTCAAGGACGGCAACGCCCAGCCGGTCACCTTCGACCTCAGCCGCACCGGTGCCGTCAAGCTGAAGGCCGCGGTCTTCCCGGCCGAGGGCACCTACAAGTCGGTGGGCCCGAGCTCGTCGCCGTCCAGCCAGGCCCCGAAGCCGGGCGCTTCGGCGTCGTCCTCCGAGTCCCCCGGGTCCTCCGAGTCCGCCGGTCCCGGCGACAAGCCGGGCGAGGAGGGCCGGTCCGCCTCCGGGGGCCCGCAGGAGCAGGGCGAGCAGGGCGGCCAGGGGCAGCCTTCGGACTCCGCCTCGTCGGCCGCGGGCGCCACCGAGCAGGGCGGCGGCGCGCACGCCGGGCACTGAGCCGCACCTCCACGCGACGGGAGGCCGCACCCCCGGCGGGGTGCGGCCTCCCGTCGTCTGGGGGG
>NZ_JASKYT010000737.1:0-737 GCF_041028275.1 Streptomyces sp. PU-14G | reverse complement strand
GGCCGGACGCGGGCGGGCCGGACGCGGGCGGGCCGGACATGGGTGCCCTCGACGGGGTGCGACTGCCGGTTCTGGTGCCCAACGCGCGCGGTCTGGAGCGGGCGCTGGCGCTGGGGGCGCGCGAGGTCGCGGTGTTCGCGAGCGCCACGGAGTCGTTCGCCGAGGCCAACCTCAACCGCACGGTGGACGGCGCGCTGGAGATGTTCGAGCCCGTGGTCGCCCGCGCCCGGCAGGAGGGACTCGCCGTGCGCGGCTACCTGTCGATGTGCTTCGGGGACCCGTGGGAGGGCGCGGTGCCCGTGGCCCAGGTGGTGCGGGTGTGCCGCGCGCTGGCGGAGATGGGCTGTGCCGAGCTGAGCCTGGGCGACACGATCGGTGTGGCCACCCCGGGCCACGTCCACGCGCTGCTGGCTGCCCTCCACGAGGCGGGGCTGTCGGAGCGTACCGAGGGCGGGCCGCGGCTGGCCGTGCACTTCCACGACACCTACGGCCAGGCCCTCGCCAACACGCTGGCGGCCCTCCAGCAGGGGGTGTCGACGGTGGACGCCTCGGCCGGCGGGCTGGGCGGCTGCCCGTACGCGAAGAGCGCCACCGGCAACCTCGCCACCGAGGACCTCGTGTGGATGCTGCACGGTCTCGGTATCGAGACGGGCGTCGACCTCGCGCGGCTGACCGCGACCAGCGTCTGGATGGCCGAGCGGCTGGGCCGCCCCAGCCCCTCCCGCACGGTCCGCGCC
>NZ_JASKYT010000736.1:0-935 GCF_041028275.1 Streptomyces sp. PU-14G | reverse complement strand
GGCCTGACCGCCCCTCCCCGCCCCCCTACCCGCCCGTCGGCCGGGGCCGCCACGCGCTCCAGTCCGCAGCCGAGCGGCGCCCTGCCGCTCACAGCCGAGCGACGGGCTCATGGCCGAAGGCCGCGGCGAGGGCGACGTGGTGCCACCCGCGCCGCGCCTCAGCGGTCAGCGCCTCGGCGGCCAGCCTTTCGCCGGTCAGCCCCGCGCCGGTCAGCCCCTCGCCGGTCAGCGCTTCGCGACGAGACCGCGTGCGGGCGCAGCCCCGAACCGGCCCCGGCGGCGTCGGCACAGTCTTCGAACCGGAACCGGAACCGGGGCCGGGGCCGGGGCCGGAACCGATCGCCCGTCGACCGCTGCCCGCCCCGCGCTCACCTGCCGAGTCGGGCCCGCACACGACCGCGCAACAGCGTGTACTCCGCGGCCCGGCGCAGCGGGCGGCCCACCGGGCGGGGCACGGTGACCCCCTCCGTGACGACCTGACCGGCGCGGAACTGGTCCCGCGTGAGGTCGATCTCACGGCCGTCCGGCAGCCGGTTCCACCAGTGGAAACCCTGCCGCTCGCCGTTGACCGCGTACACCTCCCCGCACATCAGCTCGCCGCCCAGCAGATCGTGCACCACCAGGGCGGTGACATCGCACTGACCCCAGGAGGGGTTGGCCGGGCTCCAGCCGGCGCGGGCCAGGTCGTCCGGCGAGCACGTGTCCGCCCCCCAGGACTCCCGCAACGCCCGTTCGAGCCGGCCCAGCCCACCGTCTATCAGCCCCAACTCCCCCGCGCCCACGCCCACACCGGCAACCTCGACCGCATCCACACTCATGTCCGCAAGCATGCCCCACCCCACTGACAACGACCCCTGGAGATCCCCTCGGGACGACACGATCCCGCCACACTCCGGGGAACCCCTCACCACACAACCGGACACAAACCCCCGAAC
>NZ_JASKYT010000735.1:0-1045 GCF_041028275.1 Streptomyces sp. PU-14G | reverse complement strand
CCCCGCCACCGCCCCGCAGGAAAATGCGGTTGCCGTCACACGCGGCGCCGAGAAAGATGCCCGCTCGTGCTCCCCGATCTGACGCCGTGGCGCGCGTCACGCGACTTCCGCACGCTGTGGACGGCGGGCCTCATCACGACGTTCGGCAGCTTCCTCACGTTCGTCGCCCTGCCCCTCCAGCTCAAGGAGCTCACAGGCTCCGCGGCGGCAGTGGGCGCACTGGGCGCCGTCGAGCTGGTGCCACTGATGGTGTTCGGGCTCTACGGCGGAGCGCTGGCCGACGCGTTCGACCGGCGCACACTGATCCTCTCCAGCGAGGCGGCGCTCGGACTGGTGGCACTCGGGCTGCTGGCCAACAGCCTGCTGCCGCACCCGATGGTGTGGCCCCTGTACGCGGCGGCGGCGCTCACCAGCGCCCTCACCGGCATCCAGCGGCCCGCACTGGACGCGATCGTTCCGCGCATCGTCGCGCACGCGCAGCTGAGCGCAGCCGCCGCGCTGAACTCGCTGCGCTGGCAGGTCGGCGGGGTCGCCGGGCCCGCACTGGGCGCTGGGGCTGATGTACGCGGCACTGCCGCTCGGTTCCATGCTGGTGAGCGCGACCAGCGGGTGGGCGGTGCGGGTGCACCGGCACGGACTCGCGGTGGTGGTCGCAGCGGGTGGCGGGGCTGGCGCGACTGGGCCAGGTCCGCTCGGGAACGGTGGCCTCCCTCACCTCCGTGCGGGCCTCGGTGTGGTCCGGAGGGCTGGCGTGCGTGGCCGGCGTGGCGCTCCTCGCGGTGGCGCTGCCGAGGCTGCTGGCCTACGACGCGCGCACCAGCGACCACGCCCGAGCCGTACGGACGGCCCGCGAGGAGGAGCCGGCCCCCTCACGGAGCCGGGGACGACGTAGGGGGGCGGGGGCCCCCCCCCCCCCCCCCCCCCCCCCCCCCCCCCCCCCCCCCCGCTCGGGAACGGTGGCCTCCCTCACCTCCGTGCGGGCCTCGGTGTGGTCCGGAGGGCTGGCGTGCGTGGCCGGCGTGGTCGCTGGTGCGCGCGTCGTAGG
>NZ_JASKYT010000734.1:0-1947 GCF_041028275.1 Streptomyces sp. PU-14G | reverse complement strand
CCGGCGTATCCCACGCCGCGCCCCGACGACGGCGCGACCAGCGCCCCGTCACCGTCCCGCCTCGGCCCCACGCCCGGCAGCGCACTGCCGACCCCGCCCGGTCCGTCCGCGGGGCCGGGCGGCGCCTCCGACTCGCTGGCGGCGGCGTTCCGTTCGGTACGGGCAGGACAGTGCCTGACCGTGCACGGCAACGGGTCGGGCTGGAGCCGCCCGGCGCCCACCGAGGCCACCCGTGTGCCGTGCGGCGACGACGGCGTGCCCGCCCGCCCCGCCGGAGGGCGGCAGCGAGGAGCAGGCCGGCGCCGACATCAGCGCCGCCCGCAGCCGCCCGCGGTCCGACTCGGCCAAAAGGCACTGGTCGGTGCGGAACTGCCGGGTGACGCACAGCGTGGTGTCGCCGTGCGTCCAGGCGGCGCGCCCGTTGCCGGTGGGGCAGGACGTCTCGGTGTCACCGCCGGGCCCGGCGCCGTGGACGGCGGTCACCCGGGTGAGGGCCCGGTCGTCGCCGCACGGCACACGGGTGGCCTCGGTGGGCGCCGGGCGGCTCCAGCCCGACCCGTTGCCGTGCACGGTCAGGCACTGTCCTGCCCGTACCGAACGGAACGCCGCCGCCAGCGAGTCGGAGGCGCCGCCCGGTCCGTCCGCGGGGCCGGTGGCGCCCGGCGCGCGGCCGGGCGGGGTCGGCAGTGCGCTGCCGGGCGTGGGGCCGAGGCGGGACGGTGACGGGGCGCTGGTCGCGCCGTCGTCGGGGCGCGGCGTGGGATACGCCGGGACGCTGCTGGCGCTCGGGGAGGGGCGGGCCGCGGCGCCGTCGGCGGAGCCGGGCGGGCTGACGACCTTGGGCAGGACCAGCGTCGCGAACAGCGCCGTGGCGAGCAGGAGACGGCGTCGTCCACGGCGGGCCGAGGCGGCGGCCTCCTGTTCCCCGGCATCCGCGTCCCTCGGCGCGGGTGGTGGCTGCTCCTCCCCGGCGCGTGGGCCCGTTGTGCCGTCGGGCTGCCGCCCCGTGCCGCCGTCGGCCCGCCGCTGTGCACCGCTCATGCGTCCATGCTTGCGGATCAACGGGTGGCTGGCGAGACCCCGTTGGGAACGAGGGAAGGAATCGTGCGCTACGAGGCGGGGAGACGGAGAGAAGAGATGGCCAAGGCGGCGGCCCTCACGCCGCCTTGACCATCTCGGCATGGACGGCGCGCTGCCACTGGCCGCGCAGCCTGTCCAGTTCGGCGAGAGCTTCCTTCGACCAGAGGGTGCGGCCTGCGACGAAGCTCCTGATGGCGTCGTTGGCCGCGTTGACGGTGAGCTCCGACGCGGTCACCTGGCCCGCGTCGGTCTCCCGGAACCGTCCGGGCTCTCCGGGCCCGGTGGAAGTCGATGTCATGCGGACTACAGTACGGCCCCCCACCGACAGCGGCAGTTGGTTAACGAGGCGCCCCAGGGGGCCGATTGGTGCTGCGCCGCAGGTGTCGGCGCTGTCCCGCTCCGGGGTGCTCCGACCGGGTGTGAGATGAATCGCTCCCGGTGACCTCCGTACGGCGGAGCGAGAGGCGGATCAAGAGGCGGAGCGAGAGGCGATCGAGCGGCGCGTCGGCAGGCTGATCGACCGGTTCGGCGGTTCGGCGGGGGCCGGGCGGCGGGGCCGGCGGCGAGGGCGTGGCCCGGCCCGGGGAGGGCGGCTTCGGCGCCGTCGTAAGCTCGCCGTGTGCCGCTGGAGTGGATAGCGATCGTGGCCGCCGCCGTCTACGGCGCCGCGGCCGGTGCCGTGCTGCCGCGCGCGGCCTACCGGCTCTCCGTCGAGCCCGGACAGCCCTGGCGCGACGCCTGCCCGCGAGGACACCCGCTGGGCGGGGGGATACGCGCGGTGCTCGGCCCCGCCGTGTGCGGCGCCTGTGCSGGGGCGGAAGGACTGGAGGGCCAGGAAGGGCCGGAGGGGCAGGAAGGGTCGAAGGG